>JBGPNL010000033.1:0-8846 GCA_041487555.1 Minisyncoccia bacterium
GTGCCCACCGGCACCTGGCTCGTCATAACGATTAAAACATCGTCGCGGAAATACGGCATAATTTGTTCAAGCGTCGCATGCATCGGCATCATATCCACATTGTCGCTGTCGTCGACCGGCGTATCGTAGGCGAACCAGACAACATCACAGTTTTGTATTGCGGCAAAATCGGTCGTATAGTGCAGGCGGCCCGCTGAAAGATTCTTTTTGATCAGGTCGGCTAGTCCCGGCTCGAGAAGCGGCAATACGGCGAGGGAAAGGCCCTCAATGACGATCGGATCCGCATCGATGCCCGTTACGTCGTGGCCGAGCTCGGCAAGACACGCCGAATAGATCTCGCCGCAATGCCAGAGACCAACGACTGCAATTTTAAAGTTTGAGGCCATATATTTGTACTTCTTCTATTATTCCGAGCCGTTTCTTGTCATTCTGAGCTGTGCGAAGAATCTCCATGCTAAGAGATCCTTTGTCTCGCGAAACGAGACTCAAGATGACAAATACGGAGTATCTAAAAATCCGCAATCACCTTGCTTCCCTCGTAATCAAACCGATACCGCAGTTCGCGCAACCCGAACCCCTTTATCGTCTCGCGGAAGCCCCGCTGCTTCTCCGGAGGCACGTAGAACGTAAAGAATCCGCCGCCGCCCGCGCCCGAGATCTTTCCACCCAAAGCGCCGTTCCGCATAGCCTCGTCGTAGATCTTATCGAACTCCGGGTTCGACATCTTCGAGGAGATCTTCTTCTTGTGCTGCCAGTGCGCATGGAACTTCCTGCCGATCTCATCAATATCCCCTTCTTCAGCCGCTTCAAGAATTTCGTAACCGAGCTCTTTAATATAGTGCATGCTGTCCGTAACGCTCTTGTTCTCTTCTTTCACATTCTTCGATTGCTCGCCCAAAATATCGTCGGCACTGCGCGTCTTGCCCGTAAAAAAGAGAAGCAGGTTCCGATTCAATTCATCCGCGACCTCGAGCGAAACGTTCGCCTTCCGCACTTTCACTTTCCCGTCTTTCTCGATATCGAGCACCGTAAGCCCGCCGAAAGCCGCGAGGTAAGGATCCTGCTTCCCGATCGGGCGACCGAGCACTTCCGCTTCGATCTTAAAATCCTGTTCCGCAAGCTGCTCCATACTCACGTGGTCGCGCTTCAAAGCGTGAATAGCGCGAAGAAGACCAACCGCGTAACAACTCGAAGAACCGAGGCCCGTTCCCGCAGGAATGTCCGCAACCGAACTGATCTCAATATTTTTCTCGATCCCCGTAAAACGCAAAACCTCGCGCGCGATCTCGTGCTGAAGATCGCCCACTTTTTCCACCGTTTCCGATTTCGAATATTTAAGACGGATCAGATCGTCCGAAGAAGGCCGGTTCACGTCCACGAACATGTATTTATCGAGGCCAGCCGAGAAAATAAAGCCGCCGTACTTCGAATAATAAGAAGGCAGGTCCGTCCCCCCTCCCCCGAGCGTTACCCGAAACGGTGTGCGCGTGATGATCATTGGCTTCTATCTTACACAGAAAACCACTTCTTGTCTATTTTTAATCACCGGCTCGAACGTTGCTTTTCAAAAGACAATTCTATCTCTTTTTCTTTTCTCAAATCATCGGGGAGGCATCGCAATAACCCCAAGGCTATAAGCTGCGCGTATTTACACCATTCCTCAGCGCTCGCCTCACGTTGATCGTTAAAATCGGGTTCCTCTGGCATTTTTCCAAATTCCTCCTTCAGCCGAGCCCAGATCAACTTATTACTTTCGGAAAAATAATAAGTCTTAAACGGAGGTTGCTCGTAATCAAAATGTTCTGCTTCAATTCCTCCGAGTTCAGAAGTAGGAGCTACACCTTTCGATACTAACTTGTCCTCGAGGTTGCTGGCATAGAACGGATTGACATCTATGTTTTCTGGAATGGCGGCGTTTACTTTTATCGCATTCCTTAAATCACCGATGATCCTTTTGAGATTATTCGCATGAAGTTCCTTGAGTTTTTCCTGATTCTCGCTTCTTTCTTTATCAAGCCCAAGGATAACTTCTCTGGTTATCGCCAATGATTTTTTTATTTCTTCTTTTTTTAAAACGCCCTCGAACGCATCGAGCATTCTTACTATTTTCTCCTTTAATAATCCGCCCTGTTTGTAAAATTCATAACCATGTTCTTTGTCGCGGTTTATTTCCGCCCTGAATTTCTCATCTAAATTTTCGATCTCGCTCGGCGCAACCTGCCTAAGGAAAGATTCGTACGTTTTGCTCATAAAATCGCAAGCTTCTTTATCAATCCGGCCCGGCGTGGATATATGGCCAACCTCGGCGTAGGCCGCCTCTAATTCCGTATTAAATTCATCCACAGAAGTCTTGGTTTCTTTCACCCATTCAAATGACCCCTCTGGCATTTCCTTTTTTTCCATATTAGAATCTTACGCCTTCCTATAATTTTCTGCTAGTTTGTTCTCGATATATTTCCCTTAGCAAACTCCCCTTTCAGATACTCCCACTGCGCGCGCAGGCCGTCTTCGAGCGAAGTCTTCGCCTTCCAGCCAATTTTATTCACTTCAGTCGTGTCGGCGAGCGTTACGGTCGGCGTGTCGTGCGCCTGCCGCGATTTTATGACCGGCTCTAACTTTGAACCCGATACTTTCTTCACCGCTTCCCAAACCTCTTTCATAGAGGTCGAAACTCCGGTGCCCAAACGGAAGAGCTTGTTGTTCACACTATCGCTTGTAACGCAGAGCAGGTGGAAGTCGTTTATGTCGTCCACATAAATAAAATCACGCTTGTTGTTTTCGTATCCTTCAAAAAGGATCGGCTGTTCGTTTTTGAGCACCTTGATCATTAAGGCGCTAACCACAGGCGGGTTCTTCCGCCGGTAATCCTGCCGGGGGCCGTAGATATTAAAATAGCGGGGCAGAACGTAGTTCAATCCCCAAGCCGCCCGATAACCCTCCGCAATTTTCTCGCACGTTGTCTTCGATATCGCGTAAAATCCCTTGAGGCGCGCCTCCCCTTCTTCAAGAGCCGAGGAAGATGCAAACACAACCTTACCCACCCCCGCCCGACGCGAGGCCTCAAATACATTCGTCGTGCCTCGCACATTTATATCCATAGTCTCGACCGGATCCTCCTGGCAAGCAATAAGATCATTCTTAGCCGCCAAGTGAAATACAACATCAATCCCCGCAAAGTAAGGATAAATATCCCGAGAGCGAACATCGCCCTTCCGCAGATCAACCGCCGCAGGAACCTGCTCCGGCCGGCCATAAGCCAGGTCATCCAAGCCCACAACCGTGTGCCCCGCCGCAAGCAATCGCTCCGCAAGATTAGAGCCCACAAACCCCGCCACGCCGGTGACCAAAACCTTCTTTTTTATGTTTGAATTTTTATTATCCATATAACTAAGATTGGCGGCTCAGGAAGGCGGGCGGACCTGCGACCCCGGTAACCAGTACTTTTTTTCGATCTGCTATAGCCATAGTATCTCTAGGTTATCGCCTTCTCAATGTATGGTCAAACAAAGCCGATCGATACAAAACAATATAAAACAAAAATATAAGCCTAATTTGGGCGAATAAGCCGATACAAAATAGAAGATTTGTCTACTTCGGTCTATCGCCATCTTCGTCCCTGGTCTAATTCGGGCGAATTAGACCGAACCAAGAACTGCATGGACAGTAACTAACTGCACCGCTCGCAACCGATAGAACACAAGCAATCCCCGCTGGTCCTTTTCCACGATGTTTGCAGCAAATAGAATGCCGAGGTGTCTGGAAGTTGCCCTAATCGATAGGTGGATTCCGCGAGCGAGATCACCCACCGTTGCCTCGCCGTTTTTCTTAAGTCGACCGAGAATGCCAAGCCGCCGCCGATTCGCGAGTGCCTTGAGCGATCGTTCCAATTCCCTTTCATTCATATTCCAAGTCTAACAACCAGAGATAAAATATTTCTAAAGTCCAGATACCCCCGCTCCACGGCAAACTAATCGCCTATTCGCGCGAATAAGCGATTAGCGAAGATGTTATTTGAGAGATATTTAGGAGTCATTCACGAACTCGGAATGATATGGGAGATATTGATCCCGGCCTTCGTCGTGATGAAAAAAACTACTGCTTTTTTGTCGCTTTCGTGAAATTTTTTCCGCGGTGGAGAAGAAAAAGCGGCATCATGAACCAGGAAAAAAGAGGGTTTTGTAAAAGCTTGCCGATAAAAAGTTTCCGATTCCATTCTTTGCGGAGCGCCGCAAAATCTTCTTTATACTTCGCTTGTCTTTCGGGGGTAAGCGCCGCCTCAACGATATCGAGCATCTTCAATGAATATGTCGCAGTCTCAAAAATAAATTCACGGCGCACGGAATATTCCCGATCATGCAAGCGCAACAAGCCAACGGTGTCCGGAATATAAGCGAACGGAACACTATGTGCGGCAAGATTAATCCACACATACTGCTCGTCGCAAGCCTTCCAACCCTCCTGAAAAGCGCCGTACTTATCGAAGCATTCCTTGTGCACAAGCACCGCAAGCACATTTACAGAATTCCTGTGCAAAAAATCGCTGAACTGGTCTTCCGCAAGCGACACCTCGTTTTTGTTTTCATATAACACCTGCGGCTCATGCTCGTAAAAATGCAGAATGTGGGCGCAGGAAACGCCGACTTCCGGATGCGCTTCGAGGTGTGCCACCTGCATTTCTAATTTTTTTGGCAAAAAAAGATTATCGGCATCGAGAAATGCGATATATTTCCCTTTCGCGCGGGCGATGCCCGTATTCCGCGCCGTCGCCATTTTCTGATTCGTTTGATAAACATAAATGATTCGCTTATCCTTCTCCGCCCAAGCTTTCGCAATCGCGGCGCTGCCGTCCGTCGATCCGTCATCCACGATGATCAATTCCCAATTCGAATACGCCTGCGCAACGACGCTCTTTATCGTTTCGTCCAAATATTTCTCGGCGTTATACGCCGGCACCACGACCGAAACAAGCGGTTTATCCATTGAGATTAAGTATAGCGTGAACTGCCGCTAAGTGAATATTATTTCGGACCGCGCCCTATAACCGAACGCAATATACCGGATCGTTGCAATTCACGCCATTCATTATCCCATCCACATCTTGGGCAAGATAAGCGCTTGCGGAATCTTCGAGCATCGCGCCAAGTACGTAGGTTGTGCCGGGCGCTGGATCTGCGAATAGATAAGTGGTTCCTGTATTAGGATCATTCGGAACATTCGCAATACCGAGCGTCGGAGTACCTACTAAAGCAGCCGCCATAGTGGCATACGTGTCGCCACCGCCGACAGGACTACAGTTTGGGTTCGCCGCCGCGCCGGGATAGTAACCGCATTTATTAAAGTACAGCTCCAGATCGTTTTGTATTTGGCGAAGATCGGAGACACGCTGAGCATCACGCGCAGTACGCCCGGTCGAACCAGAAAAAGTTGATGACGCAGCGCTTCCCTCTGTCGCGGGTCCTTGCACGATGGGCGCGCCGGTGGGAAGTATGGTCACAGAAAAATTCGTGATTGCGGATGCTCCCGGTCCGGAAACGACGAAGGTATAGGTTCCGGGTTCGGGAACGGTAAAATTCACTTTCACATTATCCATCGTGGTATTCTTGCCGATACAATCGTTCACGGGATCGATACTATCTGGCCCCGTCGTATCACCTTTCTCGTTATACAATCGTTTGACCGTCGTTTGGAATTCCGAACTACAAAATAACGGTGGAGCGTTGCCCGCGGGCATCCCAGAAACTCCCGGGCCTGAGGCAATTTTAAATCCCAATGAAAGGAGGAGGTTGCTCTTTGTAACGCTCTGATCGATCGAGAGCGAAGGAGTGATTGACACGCTATTCAGCGTAATAGTATTCGGCGATAGGGCGCCATCCTGCCAAATGACTACTGGAGGAACGGGGAATTGGTGAGTAGCGGACTGAGTCGTCGCAGCGCTCTGCGGAACTTCTGTCGCCGGAAAAATAGGTGACGAAATCATTGTAGGGGACAACAGCACCTTTCTTGTTACAGAATAGAGAACTCCACTGATAACCAACGAAATTAATAAAATTAAAGCGATAACGAATGGACTACCATCCCGACGCGAGCGAAGATATATAGCGATTCCCAAACAAAAGAGAAGGAAAATGCCGATAAGCAAATCGGGGATGGCGTATGGTGCTCCACACCCCTTCGTCACGCACACCTCCACCCCCGCCCCACCATTGTAGAGACTCGTAACTTCAGTCTGCGAGAGCGCTCTGCTCCAGATGCCATACTCATCAAGCTCGCCGTTGAATTGGCCGTATTGAGTCCCTGCTAGATTTTGTGCCCCTATCTCCTGGACGGTATTGGTTTGACCCGTAGTGCCACCCGTTACGGTGTTTTCTAGGTTTCCGTCGACATATACCTTATACGTTCCTCCTTCACGCGTGCCGACGATCAAATGCCAATTGCCATCGTTTACGCTCGTATTGCTGTTGATTATCGTTCCATGGCCGACAAAGGGATATCCTTCCAAGAACTGGACTTTCCCAGCCTGATCTACGGCAAGGGCTAACTCAACATAGCTATTTCCTCCGCTTACATTCGGAAGATAAGCTGCGTTGATTTGTCCGCCAGCCGTGGTTTTGACCCAGGTGGCATAGGTAGCATTGTTCAAGACAATGGGGCTTGCGAGCGGGATATAGCTATTTGAGCCGTTGAAGCTCCCTCCATTGTTTATCTTACCCTGAGTATACGTGACGTTATTGCTTGTGCCGTTGTGGGTGCCCAGGGAATCGACGGCTGTGGCGTCATCGAGCGTGTAGTAGGAGACGAGGCTACCATCGGAAATTTCGATGGCGGCATGAGCAACTTGGACCAACTGACCCCACGCAAAAAACATGATGCAAAAGATAATAATAGAAAAAAAACGGCGTCCCACTGACTGAACCGCCGCAAGCGCTGTTCTGAAACGCGCCGAAAATCCTTTCCCAATCATGCATAAAGCATAACACAAACTGTATACTCGGTATCTAAATGCTCTCCGGCACCTCCTTCATCCAAACATCCAATATCTTACTCTCACGGCCGACGAGAGATTTTTCGAGAATTCTTTTGATCGCCGCGCGGTAATCGATATCTTGTTTCACTTTCGTCGCGAAGCAAGTGATGTTAGGCAGATTATTAAATCCGAGGGGGCCGAGGTGTTTTAAGTATTTTTCTTTCTTGGCGATAAAACTGCCTTTGAGCGCGGGGAATTTTGATTCGACGTTATTTGAAATCTTATCAAAGCGAAAATCGCCGAAGCCAAGTTCGCGGAGCACATAGCGATATTTCGGTTCGGACCAAAAATCCATGTGATATGCCCAAGACGCTTCATGTGAACCGAAGATGTGCCGCCCGAGCATAAATTGCTCATCAAGCGGGGCGTTCACGAATTTTTTCGCCGATTCTTCGAAATCGGGCGTCTCCACGTGAAGCATCCCACCCATCTTGAGCCACTTGTGCCAACGAGCGAGAAGCACGAGTGCCTCTTGGCGCGAGAAATGCTCAAGGAGGTGCTCCGAACGAACCTCATCCACCGATTCACGATCATACTGGAGCGTACGCACATCCGCCTCGAGATCTACTTTTGCTCTTTGTACCGTATGGGCCGCAGGAGGCAAATCGATATTCACGTATCCCTCTAAATATTTTTCCTGACAGCCGAGATGCAGTTTTATCGGTTTTTCGTTCATTTTATTTTTGTGAAAAAGAAATCGCCGATAACGCCGGTAAGTATAAAACCGGCGCGATGGAGATATTCAAAGACATCAATATAGTCATGATTATGCGCTCCTTTGCGCGAAGGCACAATCTCCACCAGGATTGCGTCGGTAATTTTGAGAGTTTCCTCAGCCCCCTCCAAAAGCTCTTTCTCCGCCGCTTCGACGTCTATCTTCATAAAATCAATATGCGTCACGCCCAATTCTTGCACAACATCATCAAGCCGCCGCACATTCACCTTTCGAATTTCTTTTCCTTTGTGATTTGGGTCGAAAAGATTAATGGAGCTTGACTCGGCATGCTCCGAAACATAAAAATCAATGTCTCCGTTCTTATTATAAAAGCCGTAATTGAAAAGCTTGGCCCTATCCCTATACGCCGCCGTCCGTTCCTTTAGTCGCTCGAAGGAGGCAGGTAGCGGTTCAAAGCAATACACGGTCGCATTGGGGAAGTTTTTGAGCAACGGACGAGCCGTATCCCCCACCGCAGCTCCGATATCGAATACCGTGGATATTTCCTGCCTCTCCTTAGCTTTTTGTTCCCGAACCAGCTCGATAACCTGATAGATGCCTTTCGGTCCCACAAGCGCATGCTTTACGGGACGCAAAACATCCTTCAAGTCTTTCACTGTGTCATTATCAAAGGATCGTGAAATAAAATGATACAGGCTCGGGACGATGGGCATGAATAGATTATAATCCAATTTTTGAAAAGATTTCTTTAAACCTCTGTTCGTACGTATGATCCTTTATTGTACGTAGAAATCCCGCTTTTGCAATCTCCTCTCGCTCCTTATCGTGCGTGAGATAATATTTCACTTTCGCGATAAGGTCAGATGCGTCTTTATAGAAAACCATTTCTTTATCTTCCGTGTAATATGTTCCGATATCTTCGGATCGGCCGGAGATCGTAAATGCCTTACAGCCGGCGAGCTCGAACGGCCGCGCATGAGTATGAAGAATGGGAAAATGGAGATAGGCACGAAGATTGTCGATAAGATGAAAATCCGGAACAACGCGGTTGATCGACTTTCGCGCCACAATTCTGCCAAGAACCGATGGATCCCAGATGTTCTTTCTGTCAGTAAGATTCAAACAGATCTTGCTCCGTGAAAACAC
>JBGPNL010000034.1:0-8788 GCA_041487555.1 Minisyncoccia bacterium
GATGCTTCGAAAGACATATTGGCTTTTTATCGCTGCGATCTTGATCTGTCTCGCCATGCCGCAGCAGGCGCCTGCCCAGGCCAAAGCCAAGCACGTTTTGAGCCGCGCAGAATTACGCCTTGAAAGAGAGCAGGACATCCGCACGCTTCGCGCGCCGGGCGAGTGCTACATACAAGCCGGGTTCCCCAATTATCCGGGATTCTTCGGCAGAGACATCCTGATTATGAGTATGGAGCTCATCGATTACGATCCGGCGATCGCGCGCTGCACGCTCGACATGCTCGTGCGAATGCAAGGCACGAAATTCGACGCCGAAAGCGAAGAAGAACCGGGCAAGATCCTCCACGAATGGCATAAATCGAACGAAAACTACGGCGAAAGAAATTGGCCCTTCCCCTACTACGGCTCTGCCGACTCCACCCCGCTTTTCGTTTATGTGAGCGGATTGTATTTCAAAAAAACCTGCGAAACGGCTTGCGACATGGCGTGGCTCGAAAAGATGTGGCCGCACATCGAAGCGGCGCTCGCATGGTGCAAAACGTCCGGGAATATCGGCGGCGACATATTCATCAAGTATGAAAGGAAAAATCCGAAAGGGCTTTTCCATCAAGGATGGAAAGACGCCGACGAAAACCACCTGAAACTCACGCCGCCCGTCGCGATCGTCGAGATCCAGGGGTATTATTACGCGGCGCTTACGAGCGCAGCGGAAATGGCGCAAGCGCGCGGCACATTCGAACGCGCCATAGAACTTTCCCATCGCGCGACGCTTCTCAAAACGGCGTTCATAGAAAAATTCTGGATTCCGGAAAAACAGTGGTTCGCCTTCGCGATCGACAAGAACGGAACGGACACGAGAATCGCCTCGAATCAAGGGCACCTCTTGTTCACCGGGATCCTCGACAACGAACCGGAAAAAGCGGCGGCCCTCGCACATCGCCTGTTCCTTCCCGACATGTGGACGCTCTTCGGCATCCGCACGCTTTCATCGAACGACCGCGATTATAGGGGGCAGAGCTATCACCTCGGCTCGATCTGGCCCCACGATAACTGGGTGATCGCCCGCGGATTCGCGCGGCTCGGGTTCGGAAAAGAATATGACCGCGTCAAAAACGCCCAGATAGCCGCAAGCCGGATATTCCATGGCAGGATTCCCGAACTATATTTCGTGGTACAAGGAAAGCTGTCGGAAGATCCCGAGGCCTGCACCATTCAAGGATGGTCGAGTGGCGGGATGCTCGATTTCCTCACTGCAGATCAGTAGAAAACCGCCTATAAAATGAAGCCCCCAAGCATCCCGGGGGCTTTTTCTTTTTCTCATCGGGTTGACACCTAGTTTCGGACTTTCTAAACTGCAAATAGATATTGATTGGAGAATCAACGATGGACGCCAAGCCCGTGAAACTGACGATACGCGTGGAAGACCGGTACCTCAATAAATTGACGTCGGTCGCCAACGACCTGCGAAACTGCGGAATGGCCGTGGAACGATGCGACGAAGCGACAGGCACGATTGTGGGTAAAATACCCCCGGAAAAAATGGATAATATCCGCAGCGTCCCCGGCATCTCGAGCTGCGAACGCTGAACCCATCTTGAAAGTATCTTGAAACATACTTTTGAGATAGGCTCCAAAAAAAAAGACCTTCGGTAACCGAAGGTCTTTTGTTTTTTCCATGCTGTCTATTATTCGGGGCTGTATTCGTTCGCTGCTCTTTGCGTATCTTTGGGCAACGCAACGTAGGGATGCGAGATATAGACTCTCGACAATTCTTTTTCGCCGAGTTTGAAATGTTTGCCGATAACCATGGCGGGGTCGAAGAACCATTCGCCATGGCGCATTTCGTTATGGCGAAATCGGAAACGCAGATGCAATAGCCGTTTCCAGGTGATCCCCTCCCACTTCCAGGGCATCCGTGCTGCATTATGCATGTCGACGTGGCCGCGGATTCTCGTACCAACCATTTTTTTCTCGATATGCTCGATTTTCACCTCACCATCTTCCAAAATCGGAACGGTAATGTGCGAATAATCGTGGCGCGTAGCAAAGAACGCCTGCATGTCGGATTCGGGCATATCCCAAAACGTCTTTTTGATGTCGAGGAGATCGTAGCCCACCTCAAGCGAATCAGTCTTTTCGGGATCTTCCGCAACGCCCGTATAGGTAAAAATGCGAAAACGTTTCGGACGCTTCCATTCCGAACCCTCTTCGGCATGCCCTTTCGATGTCGAAACGATGAGCGGTCTCTCGCCCACGAGCACTAATTCTTCCACCCCCTTAAGCTTCGGATGGTTCGCCAAAAAATCTGCGGTAGCGAACTTCTTCAGGCGCGAATGGGGCAACGATTCCGCAATAATGACATGGGGTTCCGGATATTTCGCGACCACGACGAGCGTACCCTCGAAATCATTCTCGTGGGAAAACTCCATCTCCGGCAATATCCGGGTGGGATCGGTGATGTTGAACACGCGATGCATAAAGTCGATGAACTTTGTTGCCGCGTATCCCCCCTTCCAATCCCGCGGATAAAAGAAGCCGTAGAGGGTATAGTAGTGGGTCTTGGTTGCGACGGAAGCATAATACCCGTATGCCAACAGCGGATGATCTTTTGCACGCTCCCAATTTTTCGTCGCATCGAAGTCTACGAAATCAACCTTGGCGGGCGAATCGTATTTCGCGAGTTTCGGATTGCGGGACTGTTCCTGCACCAAGATCGGCGCGAACCGTTTAGCCGCTTCGTCTTGCGATGCGGTCTGCGCTATGGCGGGCGGGCCATATGACGCGAGCCAGCAGCAAACGATACCGAACGAAAACAAGAAGCGTCGGATCATGCTTCCTCCAAAAACCGTTTGTAACGGACTAAGAGTACTATATAGGCGGCTCTTACGCGAGGTCAAGGACTCCGGGTTTCCTTTGCGCCTCCTGGAAACCCCTTAAGTCGGTGCAAAGGAAACCCTCCGTTTTAGTAGAAGCCTGGCCTCGCAGGTTACAGCTTCGGCGAAAAAATCGCTGTGGTTTCTCCGAATCCAAAGCTTATGATTTATGAAGAATTTAGGACTGGGAAAATGACGAGTTGGATTTTCTTGTATATCGCCTATACTGTATAGAAACAATCAATCCATGAAAATAATATTTATCATTCTCGCTATCCTCGTCGCCGTCTTCGCCGTCCGTTACGTCGGCAGTTTGTATGCCCCGAAATCGCGATGCCCCGAAGGGAGCCGCTATGTGCGGGGAGTGCAGGGCGGTGGCTGGGCGGATACGGATGCATCGGACCCATTCGGAAAATGCGTCTCCGAATCGGTTATCGACAGCGCGAATAATCCGTAAAGCGGCTCAGCGCTTAGAAGCTCTAGTGCGCCCTCTTTTTCCGCACGTAGTTGAAGAAGATATTCGACGCGATGCCGGTCACGATGAGCAGCACGAGAACCATTTTTGGATCGGGCACGAGCGCGGACACTCCAAATACGGTGGTAAGGAGAAAAAGATACCAGACGAGATTGCCGAGGAAAGTAACGAGGAATGCCGTTTTCATCGGCAGTTTCAGCCACGCAGCGAGGAACGTGTTGAGGTAGGGAAAGTTCACCATGCCGAGGAACACGAGCGAAAGTTTTTCGCCGTGCTTGCCAAGCTCCTGCCGTATCGTCTCCACCCACTTATCGACGCGCGCGATAAAAGCCGATCCCTTGAATTTGTCCTGGAGAAGTTTGCCAAGGCTAAAACCGATATACATATCGAAGAACGTCGCGCCGAGCCAAATAAGATGAAGCGGCCAAATGGGATAGTTAGCCTGACGCAGAAGAAGCAAAACGGCTCCCGCCGATATGAATTCCTGGGGAATAAACACTGCGATCGTGAGCAGCCAGAGGTACATGGGTTTATTATAGAGGAAATTCGCATTAAGTGTCGCCGTGATTCCGCACAGAACTTACCATAAGACTAATTCGCGGGCGGCTGGTATAATGAACATATGCATTGGCACAAAAACTTTCTCAAAAGTTTCGTCTATGCCGCGCAGGGCATACGCGAGGCGTTCTCGGAGCGTAATTTTACCATCCAATTCGTGGTCGGCGTATGCGCCATCGTGGCCGCCTTCACTTTGCCGCTCGCATCATGGGAACGGATGATCGTTATTTTGTGCACGGCGCTCGTCTTGGCGAGCGAAGCGATGAATTCCGCCGTCGAACGGCTCCTCAACTTCGTTTCCAAACAATACCTCGATGAAATTCGCGCCATTAAAGACCTCATGGCGGGAGCGGTGCTTATTTTCTCCATCGCGGCGTTCATTATCGGTATTTGGATATTCAGCAAATATCTTTGAGCGCTCCGACTCAAGTCAATGAATAGGTTCTTCCATAGTCGCTTCGCCAAACATATCGCTGTCGGTCTAATTCTCGCCGCGGTCGCGGGCGCGGTCATCCTTTCGGTACTCGTCCATTACCATCCCACGCCCTTCGTGGACGTCGCGATCACAAAGGAGATACAGGAGGGCGGGACGACGTACTTGCCGGCCATGCAGGCCGTGAGCTTCTTCGGGGAACCGCCCGTAGCTTTTGTGACCGTCCTCATCGCCGCAATCGCCTTCTTCCTTATCCGCCGCCGCCGCGAAGCGCTCTTCGCACTCGCAACGCTTCTCGCGAGCGGCGCGAACGCGATCATTAAAATAATCATCCACCGCCCGCGGCCGACGGATACTTTGGTTTCCGTCTACCAGCAGCTTACCGATCCGAGCTTCCCCTCCGGCCACGTCGTCTTCTATGTCGTTTTCTTTGGATTCCTTGCGACCGCGATGATCGTCATAAAAAAAATACCGCAGCTATGGCGGGTGCTCGTAAGCGCGGCCTCCCTCGCGCTCATTCTCTTCGTTTCGGTCTCGCGCATCTACCTCGGCGCCCACTGGGCGTCGGACGTGATCGGCGGCTACTGCGTCGGCATCATCTTCCTCTCCGTCCTGCTCTACTTTTATTTCAAGAATTTGAAGTTGGAGGGTTGAAGAGGGGCGGTACCGACACCGTTATACACTATAAAACCGCTTTTATATCCTCCCAGGTTATACCGCTACATTCTTCTATTTCCCCGAGGACATATCTGATCGTTTGTTTCGGCAAGTCCTGCGGGATGGTAACTGATTTATTATTTCTCGGCCAAATCGCTTTATAATGACTGCCATTCCCTCCAACTTTATTAATATTGAAACCGAGGCGCTTGAGGGCGTTTAAAAATTTAGTCCTTTTAATCTCCCCGGGTAGATCGCTAGGCGAGGACATAGGAATCCCTTCTCTCGCCCTCCCGCATGATTGCTGCTTCCTTTTTATAAGAAGAAGGTACCTCAAAAGAAGTTAAAATAGCGTCCTTAATATTATTATCGAGTTCTTTGTCGTTTTTCCCGTGAGCGATGATGCTTCCGTATTTAAAATTCGTACTAACGGAAACTTTCATGCCATCCTCATTGTGGTGCTTAAAGTTAATGGGACCATAAAGCCTAAAATATTTATTAAGATCGACAAGACCGCTTGGAACTGCCGATTTCCCAAGAATGCTTTTTACGACTCGGTCTTTTGTAATTTTTATGAGATTCATCATGATCTAGATAAGCAAAATTTATCCCCCTTCAGCATGTCGAATGTTAACAAATAAACCCATCTCTGTCAAGAGAAACATCCGCTTATACATCTTATTATACAACATTTCACCTACTCCTACCCCCCTCCTATGTATAATCGAATTATCCCCTTAATTGTTACACTGCGGGGAAATGGTGCTAGGTACTATTTCTTTATGCCCCCTCCATCGTTAACTCCCGTTTTTCACATCCTCCGGAATCAAACTCGCGAACGACCGGAGAAAGAATCCGCTCACGATGAAGGTCAGCAAGCTTGTAGCTGCCGAGCCCAGGCAATACTGGCAGAAGGCGTGGATCACGAACGCCTGGAGATAGAGAAAATAGAGCGAAGCAAGCACGCCTGCTCCCGAGATGAAAAAGACCGCCCAGGCGAGTTTTTTCTCCGAAGCCTCCGAGGTGTAGTGGTGGACGGTGATAAAAAGTATTGCGAGATAGTAGGCGACGCCGAGGGCCGCGACCGGCAGGAAGCCGATCATCGCGTAGGGACTCGTGAGCACCGTTTCGCAGCCTTGCGTTATGGAACACGGCAGAGGCAATTTGAAATAATGGTCGGCCGTGAGGTATGCGGAATCGGCGAAGCCCAAAAAACTCAAAACCCCGATTATAATAAGATAAGCTCTATGAACTTTGTGCATCAAGAAATTTAGGATGCCTTGAGAGCGGCGTCGAGGACTGTCTTGAACTCGTCGTAATTCGCCGGATTCGAAATTTGTTTCAGGTTCACAAAGAACGTCGGCGTGTGGTCGACTTGCGCGGCGTTCGCGGACGTCACGTCGGCTGTAATTTTATTCTTCACCTGGTTAGAGTCAATATCTTTATCGAACTTCGCGACATCGAGGCCGATGGACGAGGCATAGCCGTCGAAATATTGCTTCACGACGATATCGGCCGAAGCGCCTGACCATATCGCCTGTTTTTCATACACCGTGTCGAACATCTCCCAATATTTCCCCTGCAAACCGGCTGCTTCCACGGCCTGCGCGGAGATCCCCGCGTCTTGGTGCACCTGGTAGAGTGGGAAGTTCCTGAAAACAAAGAGTACGCGGTCGCCGTAGTCGGCGATCAATTTCTTGACCGTCGGATAATACGCGCCGCACGCCGGGCACTGGAAATCGCCGTATTCGATAACGGATACCTTTGCGTTCTTATTCCCTTGCGACCAGTCGCTCGCAGTAATATCGGAAGTGGTGGTAGAAGTGAATGCCGGCGAAGCTGCGCCGCTCGGGGCACCGGATGAAGTAACGCCGGCGACGATCGTGCCCACCGTCCCCAAGACGAGAAAACCGACGACGAACCATGCAGTTACTTTGCTGCTGCTTTTTGAACGCTTATTTTTCATTGCCATATAATTTGCATTTATAAGTATACGCGCGCTTATAAAAATTGCAACGTGCCGGGACCAAGATGCTAATTCCACGAGGCAAGATTGGGTGCTATGCTATAGCATAGCACCCAATAATCAACGCCTGGCAGTTGAAGGACCGCCACCGCGAGGCGACGGAAAAGGATTTGGATGGATTCTAAGTTATTGCTTTAACGCAACGAAGCACAGGAACAGCGGGATTTCCTTTCGCGCGATGTTTTCCGCTCCGGCGCGCGGGCCCGGTTCGCTTTTTTTATGTGAATTCCATTCTTCGAGCGCCGTGACGGCAAAACCGGCCTTCGCGAGCGCTTTGAAATAGAACTGCAGCGGCCGATGGAAGGTAAGCGTCTGCTCTCGGGGGTTATCTCCCGGATGCATTTCTATTTTTATCTTCGCCTCGGAAAGATATTTATCGATCCTGCGATATTGCACTTTTTCTTTTTCATCCCAACCCCAGCCGGAAGCCTTGGGGATGCGGAAAGCGGGATGATTCAATACTGCGAAGAGCGCGCCTCCTTTTTTTAAAATGCGTGCGCATTCATGGAGAACATCCGCGACGTTATCGATATTTTGGAGCGCAAGCACGATCGCGACTTTATCCACGCTCGCGTTTTTAAGGAACGGGAGCGAGTCTGCTTGGGCAACTTGGAACGCAATGTCCTTCGGTGAATTCTTTTTTGCTATCTCGATCAATGCCCGCGAAGCATCTGCCCCGATGACATGCGCGCCTAACTTTGCGAATGCATTCGCAAAAAATCCCTGCCCGCAGGCAAGGTCAAATACGGTAGCCCCCGGCTTTATATCCATCAACCGCAAAAGATTCGGGAGGATCAATTCTTTCTGATACGTTCCTTCTCCCTTCAGTAAATTATCGTACCAACGCGCCACACTATTCCACGATGTGTCTTTTTTATCCGGCATAACCTTATCTATATATTATAGAAACTAATATCTCCGCCCGCCGCCGCCACGCGATGGCCGTCCGAAAGGGCGGCGTTCCCTGAAGCTTGAAGGCGGTCTTGCTCCTCGACTGGTCGGAGCTCCCCATGGCCGCGATGGAGCGCTTCCAAGATCCGGTGCCGTTCTCGCGATCTGGCGGGCAGGCCCTCCTACTGTTTGGCGGGCAGGCGGAAGTTCGGGGAGCTTCGAAAGCGGAAGCACTTTGCGGATGAGGCGCTCGATATCCCGGATATCCCGTTTCTGGTCCGGCGTAGCGAACGAGATCGCATGTCCTACGCCGCCCGCGCGGCCGGTGCGGCCGATGCGGTGCACATAATCTTCGGCACCCGTCGGCAGATCATAATTGATGACGAGTTCGATCCCCTTCACGTCGATACCGCGCGAGGCGATGTCCGTCGCCACAAGCACGCGGTATTTGCCGTTACGGAAGCCGTCGAGCGCTTCGCGCCGCTGATTCAATGATTTATTGGAATGTAGTTCCGCAGCGGCGTAGCCCATCGCGCGGACGCCAGCGGCGATCTTCTTCGCGCCAAATTTTGTCCGCGAGAAAACGAGGACCGATCCCTTGTATTCGCCAAGCACTTTTTCAAGCAAGCGGTGTTTGTCCGGCTTCTCCACAAAAAACACTTCCTGCGTTACAAATTCCGCAGCGGTGCCCGAACGCGCAACTTCAACGCGCACCGGGAGCTTCATGTGTGTCCGCGCGATCGAGACGATATCGTCGGGCATCGTCGCCGAGAAAAGCATCGTCTGCCGTTCGCGGGGAACGACAGCGAGGATCCGCTTCAACTGCGGCGCAAACCCCATGTCGAGCATCCGGTCCGCCTCGTCGAGCACGAGGA
>JBGPNL010000035.1:0-8586 GCA_041487555.1 Minisyncoccia bacterium
GACGAAAAGTAACCACGGGGAGCGCGCGGAAAATAAAAACCCGCGCATAACGCACGGGTAAACTTACTACATCCGCACTTCGAGGGGGAATTCAAATGTGTACAAGATCTTATCCTCATACCTGACCCGCAAAATGAAAACCTTCTCGCCAAGGGCGCTATCGCGCGTTATCGGATACGCCGTACTGAAGGTGATCCCATCCTCGGGATCAATGCGAACCGGCATGTCGACGTATTCGAGTTTGCTCCGGTCCGCGTCCTTGGGCGCGATCCGGAATTCGAGATGGCACTCTTTTTCGTCCCGCGACGTGCACGGGCTTGTTGCGCCAGAGCGCAATTGCGCGGCGAACCATATCCGCACGCTGTCTCCCAGATGCGCGTACTGCTTCGGGACGGGCTCCGTTGTAACGAGGAGCGGCTTTTGGATATCAACCTGGAGATACACTTCTTTGGTCTCAAACAGCGGTTCGGATTTCGTTTTGTCTTGGGCAAAAGCCGGACATACAACGAGCATTGCTAAAGCGGTCGCGAACAGAAACATTCTTTTCATTTCTCACCTCGGAAGAGATTTGGAGCTTCTCACAGAATAACATACTGCTTTTTTAGAGGCAAGCGGATGCGGACTGGAATTTACGCTATCAAAAATCCCGAAAAACCGTTATACTACGTCGGATGCCAAGCAACGAAGTTATTCTCAGATTCAATAAAGTTTCCTTCGAATTTCACCGCAAGCCGATTCTGATCGAGGCGGATCTTTCGGTACGCGAGGGTTCGAAGATCACGCTCATGGGCCAGAACGGCGCGGGGAAAACGACGATCTTCCAGCTCATTATGAAGGCGCTCAAGCCCGAAGCGGGGCTCATTACGATCACGAAAAATGCAACGATCGCGACCGCCCGGCAGGTGATCCCCCGCGAGCAGATGGAATTAACGGTACGCGAATTTTTTGAAAAAGCGTTTAAAGAAAAAGTTTACGACATCGAGCCAAGGATTGAAAAAGTTTTGAAAGTGGTTCACCTTTCGGCTCCGCTCGAGAGGACTTTAAAAAGCTTCTCCGGCGGGCAGCAGGCGCGGCTCTTGCTCGCGCAGGCGCTGATCCAGGACCCGGATATCCTTTTGCTCGACGAGCCGACGAATAACCTCGACAAAGCGGGCATCGCGCACCTCACAAAATTCCTCGTCGATTACCAGAAAACCTGCATCGTCATTTCGCACGACGCGGAATTTTTGAATTCCTTCTCGCACGGCGTGCTCTACCTCGACGTCTTCACGCACAAAGTGGAGCAGTACACCGGCAACTATTTCGATGTCGTAAAAGAGATCTCGGCGCGACTTGAGCGCGAACGCAGAGAAAATGCGCGGCTCGAGAAAGACATCCAGCACCGCAAGGACCAGGCGAATTTCTTCGCGCAAAAAGGCGGCCACATGCGCGACGTGGCGCGAAAGATGAAGGAAAAGATCGAGGAGCTCGAAGGCGATGTGGTAGAAGTGCGCCGCGAGGATAAAACGATCAAGAATTTCGCGATCCCCTGCCAGGCGGATCTCTCGGGGCGGATCCTCGAGCTCAACTCCGTCGCCGTGATTAAAAACCATAAAGCCGTAACAAAAAAAGTGGCAGTGGCGCTGAAGAGAAAAGAACGCCTGCTTTTGACCGGCCCGAACGGCATCGGAAAAACCACGCTCCTTGAAAAATTGGCAACCGGCCACGCGAAGGGAGAACACATCGACCCAAGCATCCGCATCGGCTATTACCGGCAAGATTTTTCGACGCTCGATTTTGAAGCGACGGTCTACGACACGCTCGCGGACGCCATGAAAGACCTGGGTTCGGATCAGGAACTCCGCTCGACCGCGGCGGGCTTCCTCCTCGACGCCGAAATTTTGAAAACCAGGATCGGCTCTTTATCCGAGGGCCAGAAAGGGCTCGTCGCCTTCGCCACGCTCGCACTTTTGAAACCGGGGCTTCTCATCCTCGACGAGCCCACGAACCACATCAACTTCCGCCACATCCCCGTGATCGCAAAAGCGCTCGATAGCTATCAGGGCGCCATAATTCTCGTGAGCCACGTCCCGGATTTCGTGAAACAGATACGGATAGATTATACGCTGGATTTGGAAGCGCTCTAAAATCTTCCTTGAATTCAATACGCGCGATATCGCGACGTTCTTATAATAATGTTTTCGGAAAATGTGGAATCACGTCCTCTTCCCTAAGTAAAATCGTATTATTCGCCGTTTTCGTTAGGCCGAAAGACTGTCCGTGCGGAAACCCAACGTAACAGACCGCCTTATTGAAGGATCTGACTTCTTCAACCGCTGGAACAAGATCTGTATCGGAACTTAAAAGGTAGGCTATGTCATATTTATCCTCGCGGGCGAAACGTATCATTTCCACCGCCACCCTCACATCGACGCCCTTTTCATGAAAACTCTTATCCGGATGTTGTATTAAATTACCCAACACAACAGGAATTTTTTGTTGCTGTAATTTTGCAATTAATTTTTGTTGATTAGCATACAATTTTTCTGATTTCTCCCTACTCGGGCCACCCTGCCTTTTAATGGCACCGACGTAATATCTGATCTCAATAAGTTTGTTATCTTTCGCCAAGCTCCTGGCGAATGATTGATAATTAAAATCAAGCAGCTTAAAAGCCTCTGGCCTTTCAGACGTCATGCCTTTTAGCTTAAAATAGAAGTTATTGCCGTCTATAAAAACTATAACTCGATTTTGGGGCTTATTTTCTTCCATATAACTAAAACTGCCGTCCTAGCTTTCGCCAAGAAGGCAGTGAGATTAGTACCTTGAGTATAGCAGGGGTCATCTCCTCCTGTCAACTTGGCCGTGGATAGCTTAATTTAATAATTATTCTATCAGAAAATTGCGGGGAGGGATAGAATCGGGAATGTTTACCTCGCTGACTCCGCGTAGAAATCCAAACTTGCTATGATATGAGTGATGAAGCTCATATCGCTCAATACGTGGGGAGGGCGCGCGGGCAGGGAGAAACTCCTCGGCTTTTTTGAGGCGCATAAGGACGCGGACGTCTTCTGCCCGCAGGAAGTGATCCGCGGCTACCGCGAAGAGCATGAGAAGCACGTGGAGGGGAAGACCGCCGCGGGCCACACGCTCGAGAATTTTATGTTCGAGCTCTACGGGGACGTGAGCCGAATACTTTCGGAGCACGACGGCTATTTCCGGCCGCACTTCCATGAATTTTATGGGCTGGCTATTTTCGTAAAGAAAAATATAACCCTCATCGAGGAAGGCGAGCTCTTTGTGCACAGGGACCGCTGGCACATGCCCGTGGGCGACCTCGGCAACCACGCGCGGAACATTCAGCACGTAACGCTCGAGACGCCCGCGGGAAAGTGCACGATTGTGAACTTCCACGGGCTTTGGAACGGACAGGGAAAGGGCGACAGCGAGGACCGGCTGCGCCAGTCGGAGAAGGTGCTCGGGTTCCTCAAGACCATTTCAAACCCATTCGTCCTCTGCGGAGATTTCAACCTGCTCCCCGAAACCGAAAGCTTCAAAAAGATCCGGAGCTTCGGCCTTAAGAATCTCATCGCCGAGTTCGGCATCACCTCGACGCGTTCAAGCTTGTACGCGAAACCGAACCGCTACGCCGACTACGCACTCGTGAGCGATGGAATTGAAGTGCACGAATTTAGAACCTTGCCGGATGAGGTTTCGGACCACCTCGCGCTCTATCTCGATTTCGAATAAAAAAGGCCGGCCATTACCTGGTCGACCCTATGTATCGCTCGAGTTTTTTGATCCTCCGAGCCGAAACCTTATTGCTGCCGAAGGTCCGGCTAAACATCTTATACATTGCAATCAGCCGCTCCGGCGCAATCGAGGACTTTCTCAAGAGATCCACGGCGAACACATCCGTGGCGCACTCGACCTCGAGGGTTTCTTCGAGGGTGGCGTCGCCCGCATCCTTAAAAAACGCGTCGACATGCCCCATTTCATGCGCAAGTATCGCACTCACATCCTGGTCCTCGATCGACCGGATAAGATCGACCGAAAAAAGGATAGCGCATCTGTCCATAAGCGCGCGATTGCAGATCGAGTGGGCGGTATAGTGGGCCATTTCCGCCTCGACCACGATGCACTTCGCAAGAGAAGTGTCCATGGCGAGAGCTCTTAGATCTTTCTCGCAGCGTTCATTTTCCGTGGCAAACTGCTGTTTCGGCGATGCCTTTTCCTGCGCCCGCGCCTGCACGGCGTGGAGAAAAAGCAGAGAGGCGAATCCGAGAAGCGGGATAAGCGGTATATGATTCTTTTTCACAAAAACCTCCGGATCGAATCTGACCAAAACATAAAACGGAAACGGGAAAAAGTCAAAGGCCGGCGATCAAATTACCGGTAAAATTATTTTATAAAAAGAAAAAGGGGTCGGAAAAATTTCCAACCCCTTGGGTTTGTTGTTGGGGACGCGATCACCAGCTGCCGGTTGATCCGCCGCCACCACCGCCACTGAAGCCACCTCCGCCGCCAAATCCGCCGCTACTGCCGAATCCGGTGGTCGGAAAACTGGTCGATGGAGTATACGAGGAATGGTCCGTGTTTACGTAAGTGTGGGTCGCCTCGGCGCTCGCGCAGTGTGAATGCGAAGAATACAGAAGTTCGTAAAGGATGATCCAATTAAGCGTGCTCATCCCCGACTGGGTACTCTGCGCTTGGGCATATTGCTCGCGGGCTTCCGCAAGCTGCTTTGCCGCCTTCTCCGATTGCTTGCCCTTCGAGAGCTTTTTTTCCGCTTCCTCGAACATCGCGGGGAGTTCCTTCATGAGCTTCGGGCCCTCCGTACGTGCCTTTTCTGCATACTCGATCTCGCCCTGCATTTTAGAAACGAGCGCATCGAGTGCTTCGAGTAACGCGGCGAATTGCCTCCGCTCTTCGATCCAATTCACGCCGGGAGAATCCGGCTGAAGTTTGAAGATCGAAGCGAAATAATCGTCCTTGATCTTCGGGAGTAAATTGCGGGTCTCCTCTTTCACATCGGTATGACCCGAAACATTCTCCGCCTTCGACAGTTTTCCGATGAATTCGGATTTATTCCAAAGCACATAGCCCCGCGCTTGCGAACGCCTGATCGGCGGTACGATGAGCAAAAGAAGCAATCCGATGCCGACTAAAACACCGGCACCTTCTTCGACGAGCTTCGTATCTGCCGCGGTCCAACCGGAATCTTCCGGCGGATATGGAAAATACGTGCCCTGAGAAGTCCGATCGGTATTCGAATCGGATCGCCCTTCTTTGGCGTCGCTGTTCACGTCCGGGGACGTCGAATCGACATCATCCGCTGCGGCCGCAGCCTCCGAGTCGAGAGCGTTCATGATCGCGTGCGTACCGGCGACGATCCCTCCGGCCATGTCGTGCGCCTTGAAACGGGGCAGAATATTCCCATCGCGGATATCATCGGCCTGCGCATCGGCCAACTGTGATCCTGAGGCGGCTTGGATCCGCACCTTGCGTTCGTTCGGGGCGACGAGAAGCACGACACCATTATTTCTCCCCTTCTTGCCCACGCCCCATTTCGTTGCGAGCTCGCGGGTATAGGATTCGATATCTTCGCCGTGGAGCGAATCCACGGTCACGACGGCGATCTCGATCGAAGTTTTTTTCTCGAAGGCGATAAGCTGCGCGTTGAGGCGCCCGGCTTCCGTCTGCGAAAGCAGGTGGGCGAAATCGTTCACGTAACCGACCGCCTTCGGATAGTCCTGTCCGAAGGCGAAACTTGCGACCAGCAACAGAGCCGAAAAAATGCCGAGAATCCTTTTCTGCATTGCGAGTTTCCTTTCCGTATTAAGATGTACTGAAACTGCCCGTATTATATGCCAAATAAAAGCATATGTCAAACAAAACAAACGGGCTCCGCTGGGAAGCCCGTTCCATAAATTTGGTTTTTCGGAAATGCCGCTAAGTAAGATTCCTGCTCCACACCCTTCCCTCGGCCTCGCGCGTGATACCTTCGCCGTAAACGATCGCGACGGTGCGCCGTTCTCCGCATTGCTCAAGCATGAGAGCCGCGCTCTTTACCTGGCGCTCCCAATCGCTCTCCTCTCCGGCCCCTTCCTGATCCACCGGACCCACAACAAGCTCCGTCATCCAATCAAACGCTTTCCCGACTTTCCGACGCAATACTTGCAGCATACAGAACCTCCAACATCGCTCTGGCGAACTAAGAAAAATTTTACCGTAAGGCCAATTCCGAGTCAATGTGCCGCACCGCAAAAAAACGGGCGGAAATCATTTTCCGCCCGTCTGAGGAAGTTCCGCAAGCCACTTACGAATAAGCGCTTGCTGTTCTTTGTTTGGTGGCACTCCGCGGCACGGCATTCTCCGGGCGATCCACCTCTTATCGACATCAGTGAGATGCGTGAGCCCGAGGCAACTGCCGAAACTCACTCCGGGTCCCTGAAGCGTCCAGCTTACCGATTCCGCAAAGTCGCCTGCCCCGTAATTATAATCGCTCCATAGATTAACGGGGGGATACCACGGCGTGTCCGGCGGCAAGTGCCGAGCCGCGAGCCATTCGGCGCGCAGTGCGGATGTGAGATACTTTTTATCGAACGCGTGGCCAAGTTCATGTGCAATAGTTCCCGCGACAGCATCCGGCAACTCCGTTGAACGAACCCAGATCGCTATATGATGGGCATTCGTATCGGTAAGTCCGAGATACCCCCCGCTGCCCCGGGCCGAACCGCAATTCCCAATCGGGAAAGATCGATTTCCAATCCCAGTTCACTTTGTGAAGGGCCTGGTTCCCGATCTGCTCCCATACGGGCGAAATATGCCGAGGCTCTTGCGCTTGCGCAGGAAATGCCACGACGATCTGCCCCAAAAGACACGCGAGTACTACAATAATCGTCCGACGCATTTCAGCCTCCTTCTGTTTCCTCATTTCAAACGTACCTGCTCCTATCGCAATTGTAACACGGAGAAATATGTTTGTCAATACGCGCCAATAAACCTTGGATCAGCCCTGCCGTGCAACGAGCTTCGGATAGATCTTGAGGAGCGATAAGAGGAGCGCCATCACAAGCGGGCCAATGAGAAAGCCAATCGGGCCGAAAAGGCCGATGCCTCCCAGGACGCTCAAAAGGATGAGGTAGGGGTGAATGTTCGCACCGCGATGCATGAGTTGTGGCGAGAGCACGTTATACGCGAGATTCACGAGCGCAAAGCTCCAGAGCAAAAGGCCGACGCCCAAAATGGTCTGCCCGGTGAAAAAAAGGTAAGCGAGCGCGGGAACCACGACAAGCCACGTTCCCACGACGGGAATGATCGAGGCGGGTATCGCGATAACGGCCCAAAAGGTTGGTTCGGGAATATTGAAAAGAAAGAATCCCAACCCCACGATCACCCCCTGCACGATCGCAACCACGAGCGTCCCTTTCACGACCGAACTGCCGACCGCTTCCATCTCCTTCAAAATTTCCTCGCTGTATTCCGGGGCGAGCGGGATGATGCCCACCATCCATTTTTTCAGCCGTTCGCCGTCTTTAAGGAAATAGTAAAGCCCGAGGATGCTGAGGAACGCCATAAAGAGAAGCTGCGCGATCCCGGAGAAAAATGACCCGATATGCTGGATGAGCCAGGTAAGACCCTGCTGGGCGTAATCGTTGAAACTCGCGACTATCCTCGTCGTGTCGAAATTTTCAAAATGCGTCTTGAGAAAACCGGCGAAGGCCGCACCGAAATCGAAACCGCCGTGGGAAGCGAGCAGCGAATAGAGCGCCGTTGCTTCGCCGAAAATCCGCGCCCCGAAAAAACCGAGCGGCACGAACACAATGATCGTAACGAGAAGGACGGTCGTCAAAGCGGCAGTCGTTTCATGGCGGAAGGCGCGCAGGATTTTTTCATGCAGCGGCTGGAAGAGAAATGCGAGTGTGCCCGCGAGCACGACCGCGCTTAAGTATGGCATGAGCACGAGCCACGCCAGGAAAATGGTGATGGCGAGCAATACTATGAAAAACCAGATTTCCGAGCGCCGGGCATCCATACATTCAGTGTATCACCCTCCGGTGCTTATCGGGAAAATCCCTTCCGGGATGGTAGCCGGGGGTCTCGGGCAAGAATGAAAATGGAGTTATCCACAGATCCGCCTGATGGCGATTCTGCTATACTATTCATATGAATATAAAATGGAATGAGATAACCCCGGTTTCGAGAATGCTCTCGATCATCGTTTGTTTCGGCGTTTTTTTGGCGGGCTTCTATGTCGGTCTCGCCTATGGATCCACTATTATCGAGGCGCTGACCAGCGAGTTCTATGCGGTGCAGGCGGTAGTCATCCATCATCCGGTCGCGAAGCCTTTGACGATGCCCAAAAAGTAACCGGGGAATGTATTAAGAAAAGCCGCACAAACCGTGCGGTTTTTTGTTTCGCCCGAAACCCGGCTGCACTGCATCCGGAACAGCAAAGCTGATTTAGTATAATTAAGACTTAAGGATTCCTATGAAAGATTCATTCAAGCAGATCAAATTCGTGGGCGGGCTCATCCTCGTTGCGGGTGCCTATATCGCCACCGGAAAATTGGGATTGCTCTTCGCTTACGTCCAGGCGAACGC
>JBGPNL010000036.1:0-8386 GCA_041487555.1 Minisyncoccia bacterium
ATATTCTCCCGGCGTGAGTTGCTCGCTGATAGTCCACCGATAGAGTCCTTTGGCGATTGGCCATAGTTGCATGGCGACATCCTTTTTCGTCTGTTGTTGCTGTTGCCCACCGAACCATTCATCGATTTTTTCGATCCGCCGGTTTTTCCCGCGGATCACAGTGCGGATCAACTCCAGATTCGGTTCGTTCCCCGCGTCTTTCATGCGCAGATAAAATTCGAGCTGGCCGTTTGCAAACCGGGCAGCAGCGGCCGTTCCTCGGAGGGAAATATTATGGGTATTGGGAATGATCGGGATGGGCATGGGCAGCATAATCCTCGCGATCGTTTTCCCTTTGTCGACTTTGGAATCCATATCTGCCTGGACAAGTTGCGTGATTGCTTTCGCTTTTTCTTTAGCATCTTTAGCGGCAAGGCTGTCGAAGGCAAAGAGCCCTTCTTCTTCGGGCAGAAAGATTCCCGGGGCGACAGGGTAACTCACGCCTACATCGAGCGGCATGACGGTATTTTTCGCCTCTTCCCGTGCCTTCGCTTTCGCGGCGAGAGCTTCGTCGCGCTTCTCGTCCTCTTTCTTGATCTTCTCGGTCTTTTCCCAGTCGACCATTTTTTCGGGGATCACTTCCCATGCCCCGCTTTCGACGCTGTAGTAATGCACACGGTCTCCATCAGCGCGGTGCTCGATGTTGTATTCGCGCATGACCTGAAACGTGCCGTCTTTGAGTATGAGCTTTTTGCCGCGCGGATACCGTGCGGACGCGTCCGTTTTCGGGTCATCCTGCGGGGGAGTTTGGGCCTGGGACGGGATTGCGATAAGTGTGAAAAAAATGGCCAACGCGCCAGCCACGCAGCGGTTCGTTGCGGTCATGCGGCCTCCTCAATGGAAATAATGCGAACTGTGCTCAGTCTAGAACCCATTTCGGAAATAATCAACTGGCTCAGTTGTTTAAGGTGCGAATAATATTCGGACAGGATCCGATCGTTGACATCATGCATTTTTCAAGCTATATTGCTCGCAGCAATGCTCGAGACTAAAAACAAGGAGATCCGATGCAATTTGAAAAATATACAACCGATTGTGGAGCGCCGCTTTATGTATTGCCCATGCCCCACGCGCAAAGTGTGGCGGCCGGTGTGCTCGTAAACGCCGGAACCCGCGACGAGGACTGGCAGCCGAACGGTGCAGGAATACCACGGCAAGCCGGGCTTGCTCATGCGTTCGAACATATGATGTTTCAAGGAAACTCAAAGTT
Organism: Minisyncoccia bacterium; assembly: GCA_041487555.1. Lineage (GTDB taxonomy): Bacteria > Patescibacteriota > Minisyncoccia > UBA6257 > 2-01-FULL-56-20 > DATLTV01. The sequence goes on from JBGPNL010000036.1 coordinate 1,250, forward strand.
TGGATCAAGCGCCGAAGTCAGCGCCTTTCTCGAAGGAGTGGGCGGAGCGACGAACGCATTTACCGGAAAAGAAATGACTTTCTTTTACAACGTCCTACCTGCATTTCATGCGGAACGGGGCCCGGTGCATCTCTATCACCTTCTTTCCGAGCCGCTCATTCGGCCCGAGAACATCGTGACCGAGATGAAGAATGTCGTCGAAGAGATCAAAATGTATTACGACATGCCGGACATGCTCGTCGACATCATCTTCAACGAGGCGGTGTACGGCAAGCATCCACTCGGAAAGGGCGAACTTGGGCTCGCAGATGCCGTAAGCGCTTTTACCCGCGATGATTTTCTTGAATACCGCGAAAAATTTTACCACCCGGGCAATTTCACATTCCTCGTGGTCGGTAAGATTGAACCCGCAAAGGCGCTCGAAGGTTTTAATGCGCTCTTCAAGGAACCCAGCTGCAAGACTCGGAACGTGCGTCCGGAAGTCCAGACCATTCAAGGCAGCCAGAGCACGCGCTATGTGTGCAAAGACATCGAACAAGTGAATCTCTGTCTCGGCGGCGCCATCGGCCCTGCCAATGCCCGAAGCACAAAAGCGTTGAAGCTTTTCGAGACCATGATCAGCGGCGGGATGTCCTTTCCGCTGTTTCAGGAAGTGCGCGACAAGCTTGGCCTTTGCTATACCGTAAGAGCCGAGCTCATACCCTGGAGTGACCGCGGCATCATGATCATCTTCGCCGGAACCGACCACAAACGGTGGCGCGAAACCGTTGGGGCGATCTCGGATGTCGTGCAGAAGAGCACGCGCGACGCGGCCCTTTTCTACCGCGCGAAAGAACTCGTGATCGGCAGAACCGCGCTCAAATTCGAAAGCCCTTTGGGGATCATCTCAAATACAGCGCAAACGACCTCATTCGAGGGAAGCCCGAAATCTTCGGAAGAGATCATCCGCGAGATCGAAAGCATCTCCCTCGAGGAGGTAACTGAAGCGGCGGAACAGTATCTGCGGCCGGAAAATTTCGTTCAGGCCTTCGTTGGCCCGAAAGACTTCCAGCCGTAAGCGATCGCAGCGTAAAGTAAAAAAATCCACCCGACATGCATATGTCGGGTGTTTTCTTTTCTGGTCGTACATTCGCCCCGCCTAGCTCAATAGCTTCTTATTGTTGTCCAGCGGCTTTCTCCAGGGCCGCCACGTCGATTTTCTTCATTTGAAGCATCGCTTGCATCACGTGTCCGGCTTTTGCTTTATCAGAATCGTTCAAAAGTTTGGTCAAGATTGAAGGAATGATCTGCCAGGAAAATCCATATTTATCCTGGATCCAGCCGCACTGCTGCGCCTTGGGATCGCCGCCTTCGGTAAGCTTGTTCCAGTAATTATCGACTTCTTCCTGCGTTTCGCATTCCACATAAAATGAAACAGCCCCCGTCGGCTTGAAGAAAGGCCCGCCGTCGAGCGCCATAAATTGTTGCCCCTCGAGTTCGAAGACCGCGGTAAGTACTTTGCCCTCCATGCCTTTCATCGGTCCCTCGAGCGGACCATCGGGATAGCGCTTGATGCTTACGATCCGGGCATTCTTGAAGATCGAAACGTAAAAATTGATCGCCTCTTCGGCATTTTTGTCGAACCACAGGAACGGGGTAATTTTTTGTTTATCCTGAGCTGGGCGAATGGGCATATATTTGTTTTTATATAGTATAGCAAAGTCTGTTTAAGGGCGTTTTCCTTGCTATTTTTATACCCAGGTTATTCATAGTGCAACTATTCCGGTTTTTAGGTAGTATAATATGTAAAGATAATTTACCAAATATTATTATGAAAAGGCATTTTTCTTTATTATCAACTTATGCCGGAATTGCGCTTTTCGCAGCGTTCCTGTTTTCTATATCAAATGCCTACGCGATAGCTCCCACGCTATCACTTTCGCTTTCGAGCAGTAACAACGGTTCCGTGGACGTGAACGTTACGGGCGATCCAAACGTCCCCGTTACTTTTTACTATAATATCGCGAACCCCGCGGACATGCAGTTCGTGCAGCTCGGGAACACCAATACGAGCGGAACGCTTTCGCTTACGGTAAGTTCCGGCACCTATCCGATCAACCCGGGGACTTCGGTTTATGTGTACTTGAACGGCCAGCAATCGCCGACGCAAACGTGGCCTGCCGTTGTCGCGGCCCCGACGGGGGTTAATAGCGGTTCGCTCGCGTTCACTCCGGCAAGTCCATCGGTTTCGATCGGACAGACGGTGAACGTGAACGTAACGGGCGGCACCGGATATTCTCTTTCGACCAATGCAAGCCCCGGCATTGCTTCGGCGGCCATGAACGGCAGCGCGGTTGCGGTTACGGGAATCGCAAGCGGTTCCACGCTCATCACGGTGTGTTCTTCTTCGAACGGCTGCAATTCATTCACCGCAACCGTTGGTTCCGGGGGAACGAGCTCCGGCGGCGTTTCGTTCGATCAGCCGAATCCGATGCTTGCGATCGGGCAGACGGTGAACGTGAACATCACGGGCGGCAGCAGCTACTACATTTCAAATAATACGAATCCGGGCGTGATCGCGGCCACTTTGAACGGTTCGGCCGTTTCGATCCTGGGCGGCTCGACCGGTTCCGCGGTTGTCATCATCTGCTCCGCATCGAACGGATGCGCCAATATCAGCGCCACTGTCGGCTCGAATTCGAGTTCGGCCAGTACCGGCGGCGTAACGTTCGGCCAGACGAACCCGACGATGCAGGTAGGGCAAACGCTCAGCGTCTCGCTCTCCGGAGGATCGGGAAGTTATTTCATTTCGACCGCTACCGGCCTCGCGGCATCGCCGAGCATTGTCGGGAATAGTCTTTCCCTCCTCGGCCAAAATACGGGATCATCGTCGATCACCGTGTGCTCTTCGTCCGGTGGCTGCGGCACGCTTTCGGTAACCGTAACGAGCGCGGCAACAACGATTGCGACCGTAACTCCAACTCCCACGCCGACGTTTACATCGCAAACCACCTCGAATAGCAGCGTGCTCGCTCAGATAGCCGCGTTGCAAGCGGAGATTGTGCAGATCTTGGCGCAGATCCAAACCATACAAAGCAAACTTGCCCAGCTTACCGCACAGGTGAAAAACGCCACGCCTGCAGGGGGAGCGGCGACTTCAGCTTTGGCCGGAGGGTATCAATTCCTGAACCCGATGTCCCTCGGTTCGAAAGGAGCCGATGTTACGGCGTTGCAGACGCTTTTGACCGCGAAAGGATTTTACTCCGGCCCGGTGAGCGGTTATTACGGAACGCTCACGATGGATGCCGTTATGGCGTATCAAACGGCCCACGGAATCACTCCGCTCGGCAATGTCGGCCCCGGCACGCGCGCGGCTTTGAACGCAGGCCAGTAGCTCAAGAGGGCGTCACATGTTATTCATTCCCACCCCGCTTTTTGGTGGAACGGGTTTTTATTAAACCGAGATTTTTGTTTTCCAAAAATTGGTTCGGGCTTTAAACCTGAGGAAGGCGGAAGCGGCGGGAGAATATTACGAGGGTCAGTATAAGAAGAATCGATATGGCTACGATGGCCAATGCTCCGGCGCCAAGGCCGGAAGTTCCGGCCGTTATGGCTGCGGCGGCCGCATTCGGTATCATCCATTTCGCGTAGTAAGCTTGCAGATAGGTGATCACGCAGATAATAGCTACCATGCCCAAGCTGTGGGGCAGGGTAAATCTGAAGAGCGTTCCTTCTTGTTTGACTAACTTAGCGGAGGCGGTTGCCACGGCGATGCTCTGGGGAGAGATCATCTTGGCCGCGACGCCGCCGCTGCTGTTCGCGGCTACACTCAAAACCGGATTGATACCCAGGGATTGCGCGGTCTGGGATTGGATGTTGCTGAAGAGCGCGTTCGAAGAAGTGTCGCTTCCGGTAATGAATACGCCGAACCAGCCGAGCAAAGGCGATAGGAACGGAAAGAATCGGCCGGTCACGGTGAGCGCATTGCCGATGGCAATCGACATTCCGGAATAGTTCGCGACATAGGCAAAGCCGACAATCGAGCCGATCGTGACGAGCGGTTTGAATAATTCGTTGAACGTTTGCAGCGCGACAGTCCAAAAGATTTTCCAATGGAGTTTCAGGAGTATCGAGGTCAGGATCGTTGCAAAGAGGATCGCGGTACCGGCCGCTCCGAGCCAGGCGAAAGAATAATTGATCGTCAGTGTTTTGCCGCCGCTCACGATCGCGGTATGGAGAATGCCGAATGGAATAAGGAGCGTCAGTTTGCCGAGGAGTGTTTGGATGCCAGTGATGCCCCAATTACCGATGAAAATAATAAGGAGGATAAAGGGCGTCCAGGCGCGGATCAGTTCGTTCCGGTCATGATGTTTTCGCAAAACAGGCGCGGCGTCGAGCAATCGTTCTTTGGGGAAGCGCCAGATTTCTTTTGGATGCCAGACTCTGAGGAAACTGATCAAGCATATTATAGAGACGATAGCGGAAAGGACGTCGGGCAAAGTGGGCCCGAGATAGCTCGCGGTAAGGAACATGGTTAAGGCGTATGATGCTCCGGTCACGAAGATCGCCGGCCAAATAGCTCTTGCTCCTTTCCATCCCGATACGACGAGCGTGAGCCACAAAGGGATGATGAAGGCGATAATCGGAAGCTGATGCGCGATCATCTGGCTCAAAATGTTCGGGTCGATATTCGTTAAGCGGCCTGCGGTGATGACCGCGATGCCGATGCCGCCGAAAGCGACCGGTGCGGTATTCGCAATGAGGCAAATGCCGGCGGCGTAGAGCCGTTCAAAGCCAAGCCCTACGAGCATGCCGGCCGTGATGGCGACGGGGGCTCCGAAGCCGGCCGCGCCTTCGAGAAAGGTGCCGAAACAGAACCCGATGAGGAGCGCCTGGAGCCGCCGGTCGGTCGTGACCGATTCGATGGTATCGCGCACCACTTCGAAACTGCCGCTTTCGACGCTTATGTTATAGAGAAAGACCGCATTGAAAACGATCCAGCCGATAGGGAAGAGGCCGTTCAGAAATCCGAAGAGACCTGCCATCGCGGCCAGGCTTACCGGCATGGTAAACCACGTTGCCGCCACTACGAGCCCGAGGAGGAGCGTGAGGAGTGTTGCGATGTGGCCGGAGATCTTCCTGCTAAGGAGCAGAACGAACAAAAAAATAATAGGGATGCTTGCGACTCCCGCGGAAAGGATCACGCCGTGTAACGGATTGGCTGTCTGTGTCCACATGCTTTTATGCGTTTTAAAAATTCAACTCGAAACACTATCCGAAGATATCTAGGAGAGCAGCACCCCGCCATCGACGACGATTTGCGAGCCGGTCATGTAGCTTGAGAGGCCGGAGGCAAGAAAGAGCGCGGCCTTGCCGATATCGTCCGGTTCGCCCATGCGCTTCATTGGTATTTTCTCCAGGAATTTTTTGATCACGACTTCCATGTCGGGGGCGGCGGGTTTGCCCGCTCCGGCGCCGGGCGTCGCAATGCCGCCGGGAGCGATGGCGTTGACTTGGATGTTATGCGGCGCGAGTTCCAGGGCGGTGTTTTTGGTAAAGCCCCAGAGCCCGTGCTTCGAGGCGTCATAGACCGCGAGCCCGACCGAAGAAGGATGCAGGGCGTCGATGGAAGTAATATTCACGATCTTTCCGCCCCTCTTTTGTTTGATCATGGCCTCAGCGACGGTCTTGGTGAAGAAAAACGCGCTCTTGAGATTAACGGCCAGGATTTTTTCAAAATCGCCAGCCTGCATCTGCATGACCGGGATCATCGGATAAATTCCGGCATTGTTCACGAGGATATCGATACCGCCGTATTTTTCCACCGCAAAATCGGTTGCCCTCTTCACTTCCGATTCCTGGGAAACGTCGGTTTTTATGAATGCGGCAGCAAAACCATGGCTGGACAATTCTTTCACTGCGGCGCTTCCGGCTTCTTCATTGAGGTCCGCAATCACCACATTCGCTCCGGCTTCGGCGAGGCGGTAGGCGATGCCGAAACCAATACCCATGGCGCCGCCCGTAACGATGGCGGTTTTGCCCTTAAGATCGATGAGTTTTTGCAAGGAGGGTAATTCCATTTTCGGCTTTATACTTAAAGCATACCATTTTACGCAATAAAAAATGGCTACGATATTTTGGAATCGATGCCTCCGTTCTCCCGCATGCGCCTCTTGCAAATCTTTGCCAGTGTGATATTTTCAATAACAGTTCGGCATCAGCAAAGGAGGCAGTATGTACGTGATCGAACAGGAAAAATGCACGCAGGATGACAATTGCAGGGAGGCATGTCCGGTCGGGACCATCGAGAAGAAAGCGGACGGAAGTCTTGTGGTCGGTGAAGACTGCACCGACTGCGGCGCCTGTGTGGTGGCATGCGAGGCCGATGCCATCCGCCCCGAGTGATATTTTTTAAAACACAACGACGGCAAAATGCCGCCGTTTTATTTTAGCCCCCTCTATCGGATGCGTTCAGAAACGTGGATTGGAGAAAGATAAAGCGGGAAATGGAAGAACTGAGATTAGGACTAAGGTGTACCGTTGATGGATTTGATAGAATGATCCTATGACCAAAAAAGGAGTCGCCGGCGGCGTGGCACATAGCATGCCGGCGGATTTGCGAAAGGTCCTTATTTCAAAACCGGCAGCGCGTGCAGTATGGGAGGATATAACGCCCTTGGCGCGCAATGAGTGGATCTGCTGGGTTAATTCGGCCAAAAAAGAGGAGACGAGGAACATTCGTATCGAGAAGGCACTCTCGAAGCTCAAGAGCGGAATGCGCCGACCTTGTTGCTGGGCCGGTTGCATGCATCGTTGAAATAATTGAGAAAAACAGAGAAGCGGTACCTGACGCTGATTACGTAGTGCTCTAAAAAAAATCTGTTACGCGCGCCGATGCAAGCCGATCCATTGTCGCGTCATCGTAATTATTTGCATGGGTTCCCATGCAAAGAAAAGCGATTATCGCACCCTTCACCACGAACCAAACCCGAGGATATTGATTCGGCCGCAATCCAGAGTTAGGGACGACGAGTTCAATTTTCCATATGGTCCACAGATCGTTTTGAGTAATACGATGAAGTTTCGCTGGGGCAATGACCTGCTGCGGGTCAGTTGGATTAAACTGGAATTGGCAAAGTCGTTCGAATGCTTCAAAGC
>JBGPNL010000037.1:0-8378 GCA_041487555.1 Minisyncoccia bacterium
AAGCGTGACCAGAAATGGTATCGAATTTGTTTGCACTACAACACCGTTCTGGAGCGTAATCAGAGTCACATCATACAAACCGGGAGCGGTCGTTGTGGGAAGAGTGGAACACTGCGGCATCACAAAGCGACAAGGCGGATTGATGGTGGTGGGTACCGAAAAAACGGTGGTCGATCCATTCGTCGAATACGCGGGATATTGGATGACGCCTGGGCCAAAATGGATGACATTTTGCTGGCCGAATCCGGTGCCCGAAACAAACACTACCATGCCGACCGTACCGCTCGCGGGCGTGAGCGACGTAAGGCTCAAGGGCTGCATGTTCATGGTGGACGAAGGAGTTGTGTTGATCCCGGCAGCGGTTACCGTAAAAGTCACCACGTTCGAGTGGCCGCCGACTTGATCTACTACGCTTACGTTATAAATTCCCACCTGCGTCGAGGTACTGGACTGCAAGCATGTGCCGCTTGCAAAACAGGCAAGATTCAATGTGCTCGGGACGACGAACGTCAGTCCCGGACCGCTGGTCGCAGTAACCGCAGGGACAACGATGACTCCCGGACCGAAAAGCACTAAGTTATTCGTCAATGTCGAAAATCCCGTTCCGGATATCGTGACCTGCGATCCGGTCATTCCGAAATTCGGACTTATGCCCGTGATGGAGATCGGTGATGTCGATGTCGCCGTCTGCGCGGAAGCCAGAGGAGCTGCGAAAAAGCCGAATAGAGAAAGAGCGGCGCCTGCTACTCCCCAAAAAACTAACCGTTTGAAGATATTGTTTTTACTGGAAACCATTGATAATAACTCAATTATACCCACTCGGAGCGATATAAGCGAAAAGATATCCACAGGCCTGATAGCCCAGAACTGCTGGTGGTATATCGGCAGTTCTTATCCAGTCGCGGCAAACGACACTTGAAATATTCATAGAGGGGCGTACAGGACGAGAATAACGAGCCTAAGCCTTCATCTCCATGCTGAGCTGGGAGATCGTAAGAAGCAGCGGCGGCAAAAGCAATTCCCTTCTCGAAAGCGTATATCCGGAGAAAAAATCGACGGGGTCGACGGGATGCCCCACCAGGCGCTCAATCAACGAATGAAATGTATTTGCGTTCTTATCCTGCATCTCTTTTATGATCCACTGCGGCACGCTGATTCCCGAAGAGAAGCTCGTCGCCACACTGCCGCTTCTCGTCTGCACGGCAACGCAGGTCACGTAATACCATTCGTTCGATGAATAAATAAAACTAAGCGCATTCTCCATCCCGACACTGAGGCCAAGGTCCTGGTTCGCGATCGTCTCCTGCGCATATTTTTTCGCTTTTTGGAGGAGTTCCTCGAATCCGAAGATCTGTTTCTCATCGGGCATAGGTTCGAAAGCATCTACGCGAAGCTCGGCCTGGATCCCGAGCTTTTCCAGGGCATCTTTAATAGCCCACTGCTTCGCCTCAAGAAAACGGGTAGAAGTTTTGAGTCCGACGATCATCACGCTTATTATAGCATTGTGCGCAAGGCAATCATTTTATAAAAAACCGCGTTATGTAATATAACGCGGACGAATAATTGATTGAAGGTCTACCACACGGCCACCGCCTTCGGCGGGGCGCAAGAATTCGTAAAGAAAAAACTCGCGATTGCGAGTTTTTTCTAATGGTCTTCTAGCGCGCGGCCAAACTATTCATAGTTTTATTCACATTGCGGGCGCGGCCGGATTTGAACCGGTGATCTTCCCCGTGACAGGGGGACGTGTTAACCGGGCTACACCACGCGCCCGCAATATGGATAAATTTTTTCCGCCTCGGGCGGAGAACCGATGATCTTCCCTGCCTGACGGCAGGCAGGCACCACGCCCGCTTATGCAAACAAGAACCGCATTAGCCCTATCAATATAATAGAAATTTCACGAAAAGTAAATATAGAGAACCAAGACTTTACTTAATTTCAATTTGTATATATGGTGAAATCAGATATTCGAAAGGATTGTGAACGTCATGAGAGAAGATGCGTATTGCCCAGAACTCGAAAGGATACGCGATTTCATCGACCAAGAAGACCCGGTCCCGCAGGATTTTATATTACACGCCCAAACCTGCGAGGTCTGCCTTTTTTGGCTTTCGTATGGCCTCGCCCTCGAGGAAGCCTTCTGCACCACTACAAGACTTTTTTTCAATGACGCCATATGCCTCGATAAGAGCGCGTTCCAGATGCTGCTTCATCGGACCATATGCGACAGACAATTCCACCCGTTGATCGCAGAAGAAGAAATAAAGAAGAAGACCGCGTCCCGGGAAGAAGAGCGATTGGCCGAAATATGGAGCCACCTCTGCGGGTGCGATCCCTGCAATGACTACTATCAGACGCTTTACCTTACCGCCGCCGCCATGAGAAAGAAGTATGTCATGCGCATACAACGCGGAGGCGCGATCACGCCTTGCACCGAATACATCGCAAGGGAAATCCCATTCTCTGCGATAAAAAATATCCTGCTCGACTACGAACCCGATAAAACAAAAAAGCCCAGCTAGAACCCGGATCACAAACAGGCATCTCGCCCAAAATGCCCATTTTCAGCTGCGAGCCAGCGAAGTCCTTCTCGGAGTAGTCACCAGACTACACCGTCGGCGGACTTCGCGACTCTCACTCGAAAATGGGCTATTTTATTTCAAGCGCCTGTTTGTGAACCGGGTTCCGGTTTTTTATTTCAATAATTTCAAGAATTTCCCTTCGTCGAGTATCTCCACTCCCAGCTTCTTCGCTTTTTCGAATTTCGAACCGGGCTCGGCTCCCACCACCACGTAATCGGTTTTCTTACTCACCGATTCAGAGGCCTCGCCGCCCAATTCTCTGATTTTTTCTTTCGCCGCTTCCCGCGATATCGCCTCCATCGTCCCCGTGAGTACGAATGTTTTGCCTGTGAGCTTCCCGCTTCCCTTTTGCGGTTTCTGTTTTTCTATTTCCACTCCGACTTTTCCGAGTTTTAGGACGAGCTTTATATTGCGCTGTTCCCGAAGCCAGTCATAAATGCTCTGCGCGACCTTCGGGCCAATGTCCGGGATATCCTGGAGCGTTTCCAGGGAAAATTCCTTCATGGCACGCAAAAAATCAGCCGGTTTTGCGATATGGGCGGTCCCATTCGCCAATTCACGCGCGAGAAGATTCGCCGTTTCTTCGCCGACATGCAGAATGCCGAGCGAATAGATGAATCGCGAAAGCGTTACGTTCTTTTTCGCGCCGACTTCGTGAACAACGTTCTCTGCCGACTTCTCGCCAAAGCGCGGAAGCGCCTTCACGTCCCCTTCAGCGAGCATGAATATATCGGCCGCGTCGGAAATGAGCCCCTCATCCAAAAACCGATCGATGATCTTCGGGCCGAGGCCCTCGATATTGAATGCTCCGCGGGAAACGAAGTGGTACAAGGCCTCGCGGTGGCGTGCGCCGCAGACGGGGCTCGAGCAACGATATGCCACGCCGTCGCGCACCACCTTCGAGCCGTCGACCGGGCAAGAGCTTGGCATTTTGAATTCCTTTTCTTTGCCGGTCCGCAATTCCGTGAGCACTTTCGTTATCTGCGGAATCACGTCTCCGGCACGGCCTACCACCACCGTGTCTCCGATTCTGAGCCCCAGGCGCCCAATCTCGTCGGCGTTATGGAGCGAGGCATGCGTGATCGTTACGCCTCCCACGCCAACCGGCCTCATGACCGCAACGGGCGTTAAGGCTCCGGTGCGACCAACTTGCACCTGGATATCGAGCACGACGGTCGTCGCCTCGCGCGGAGAGAATTTATAGGCGATCGCCCCTCGCGGCGCCTTACCGATAATGCCGGCGCGGTCATAGATACGATTGTCGTTCACCGTGATCACCACTCCGTCTATTTCAAAGGGGATCTTTTCTCGTTTCATTCCCACTTTTTTATGGAAGGCAAAAACCTCCTCGAGCGACCGCACGACCGCGCCCTCCGGATTGGTCTTCACGCCGAACGCGTTTAGCGCATCATATTCGCTTTTCTTCGTCGGATATTTCTTGTAATATTCCGGATCATCGCTCTCCGGACCATGAGCGATTCCGTACGCGTGAAAATCGAGCTTCCTGCCAGCGGTAACCTTTGGATCGAGCTGGCGGATAGAACCCGCAGCGATATTCCGTGGATTCGCGAATAATTTTCCGCCGGATCTCTTTTGCTCTTTATTGATGCGCGCGAACTCTTTTTTCATAAGAAACACCTCGCCGCGGGCAATGAACGTTTCGGGCGGTTCCCCTTCGAGTTTGAGCGGGATGGCATCGATCGTCCTCACATTGCTCGTTACGTCTTCGCCGATAAGGCCGTCGCCGCGGGTGGCCGCCCGCTCAAGAACGCCGTTCTTGTAAATAAGCTCTATGGCGAGCCCGTCCATCTTGAGATCGCAATAAAATCCAGGTTTTAGGTTTTGGGTTTTAGGTTTTAGAAACGAGAGATCAAGATAATTTTCGAGGCGCGAATACCAATCCTTCATATCTTCCTCGGAAAACGCGTCGTTCAAGGAGATCATCCGCGCCTCCTTGCCGCGCCACTCATGCCGCACTTTCTTGAACTCCTTAAGCGGCACCCCCGCCACGCGCTGCGTCGGCGAATCGGGCGTCACGAGATCGGGAAATGCGGCCTCCAAATCAAAAAGTTCCTTCTTCAAGGAATCGAGCGCCTCGTCCGAGATCAGCGATCGGTTCAGCACATGATACGCATAGCGATACTTATTGATCTCGCTGCGGAGCTTTTTTATTCTTGCTTCTGCGTCTCTTTTGCTCATAGATTTGTCGCGATTCGAATCTGCGAATGCATCCGAATACCGCGAATGGAAATATTTGTTATTCGGGGAATTCGAATGTAATTCGAAACATTCGTGCCGCGTTACTTGGGGGATTACGGCCCGGTAGTGGTCGCGCTGCTTAGAAAAAAGAGAAATGAGCGCCGGGCCGTTCCCGAAAGGCCCTGTGAAAAAATAGTGTTCGCGCCAAGGTCGACCGTGGAAGTATAGTGCGAATTATTGGTCAAATTGGCATTGAGCGGGCAGGGAGTCGCGAGGGGCGGCGAACTGCCGGTCGCCAAAGATGCAATGGCCGCGGCGCTCAAGGCAGTATTATATACGCGCACATCGTCAATGGCGCCGTTGAAATAATCATTTATTCCCGCATCAATCTTTTTGGCGATCTCTCCGGCGGGAGAAGCGCCGTAATTTATCGGACCGGCTCCGCACGTTACCGTATTTTGCAAAGTGCCATCAACGTAGATCTGTATAGCGGTACCGTTATATACGCCCGCGACATGATGCCAGAGATTGTCTTTTAAATTTGTGGTGCCCGGAGCGGAACAAGTGCCCCATCCGCCTGAATCTTTTACGATAAAATCTGCCACTCCCTGTCCTCCGGGATTAGATAAATAGAGGTTATAACCTGTAAGACCAGTCGAATCCCCATCAGTCACTATCATCGGAAAAGCAAGCTGCGCTGCTGAAGCTTTTATCCATGCCGCGGCCGTGACCGCTCCCGCAGGCCGCAAGATCGCGCTCGCGCCCAACGTTACCACCTGCGTCGATCCGTTAAAGCTCAGTGCAGCAGAGCCGACTTGTCCCGGCAAAACCCAAACCGGTCCGCCGACAAGGGTTCCCGTATTGCCGTTGCCGGAAACGTCTGCGGTAGTCCCGCCGCTGCCTTCGTCAAATGGCCAGTATCCGACCGGGGCCGAAGCGGCCACTCCGGTGGACTGAAAATAATCATACAAGCTGCACTCGACGCCGGCGTCGGCGGCGAAAATCGCCCGCGCGGAATTTTCGGAATCGGTCGTCTGCCTTAACTGGTAGATCATCAAAAGCCCTGCGATCGTTGTCGCGCCCAAGATCGCTCCGCCGAGCGTGAGTATCGTGAGAAGCATCGCCTGCCCCGTTAGAAGTAGCCCGCCCCAAGGCCCCTTCGGGGCGCGCTCACCTGCCTGTCGGCAAGGCAGACGCGCGGGCGCGACTTCTAACGGGACCTGCCCCGATCTCATGCACGCATTTTCTCCCGAATGATTTCGCGCTTCAGAACACATTACCTCTATTATACTAGAACCCATCTCAAAAGTATGCTCCGAGCTGAACTTTCAGTATAAATTCCATAAAGAAAAAACTGCCCCGGCGAGGGCAGCTTTTTAGTCTAAAATAATTTCGTGATTTGCGGCTACTGGACGCAGCGCGGATCGAGCGGATTCGTTTCGCAGATCTGCGGGCGCACCACGGTTACATTCACCTGCGAAGTGTAGCTTGCGCTGCCCGCGCCGGTACAGGAGAGCGTATAGGTCGTGGTCGAAGTCGGACTGACATTCGCGCTCCCGCTCAAAGGATTCCCAACCGGGCCGATCCCATTATCGATGCTGCATGAAGTTACGTTCGCGCAGGTCCAGGAAAGCGTTGAGGCGCCCGGAGGAATGATGCTTGAGGGATTCGCCGCGAAGATGCAGGTGATATTGATGACGTTCACCACGCACGAAGCGGTTCCTCCCGCGCCATCGTCTGCCGTAACCGTCTTCGGGCCGACGGTCGGATAGTTGACGACGAATGGATTCCCCGCCCATGGAAGCGGAGAGCCGGAATATATGCCGTCGGGAGGAGCGGTCCATTTGTACGCTCCGCTTCCACCCGCGGCCGTCATAGGAGCGCTGTTCTGCGCGATGTTCACCACCTGCGAGCTGGGCGCGCACGTCACGCCTGCGGCAGAAACTGTGAGCCGAATACTCACGAGCCTCTGCGACAACGATTGATTTGTCGGGAATGAAGTTCCGGAGATAGTAGCCGTCGCGTTATACGTTCCGGGAAGCAGTGCGCCGCTGTACGTGATCGCGGGAGACTGCGATCCGCCCGGTGCAAGTAGTGGATTGGGCGGCGAAATTTGAATCCAATTTGAACCGGAATTGTAAACGATCGAGGAAACCGACCAGTTCAATACCGAGCCGGGCGCGCCGGTGTTCGAAACCGTAAACGATCCCGGAGCGCTGTTCGTAACCGCGACCGGAGAACCGCCGACGGTCATCTGGGCGATCGGATCCCAGCGCGGGTTGAATACAATCGTCCCGCCGCTGCCTAAGCTGAGCCCGCAGTAAAGCTGACCGGGCGAGCACGAGCCGTTGCCCGTAAATATCGTAACCGCTTTCGCGACCCTCACGAACAAATTTTTCCAAAAGGCAAGCGAGAAAACGCTTTCTTTCTTTTCATACGCGATGGTCTGCGTAACGCCGTGCAACGCATACTGCGTACCGGCGCTGTTCGCGGTTGTATTGAAGGTATACCCTTCGCCAGAACCAGCAGGCATATTTTGATACGTCACAGAAGTACCCGCACAAGCCCCGACCGCGCAAGGGTCACAGGGGGTAATAGGACCACAAACGGAGAAAGTCCAAGAACTGGGAACAGCGGCGCCATTTTGCGAGTTCGTGGATTGGACGACGATCGAACCGGACTGCGGAGGCACCGCATTCACGGTGAGTGTTGCGGAGTTGGTCGTCGAACCGCCGGGGCCGGTACAGGTCAAGGCATAGGTGTAACTGCCAGCCGTTATGGGCGTCTGTACTGAAGAGCCGGAGGCGCCGACAGAACCTGACCATGCGCCCGAGAGGGTGCAACCGGTCGCGTTTGTAGTGCTCCATCCTATGGTCGCCGATTGTCCGAGGGCGATCGTCGTAGCGGGAATGATCGTCACGGTCACAGTCGGGAGCGATGAGAGCGGCACGCAGCTCACCGGGCCGAAGCTGAGCGATGCGGGCGAAAGCGAGATCACGGCGGGCGCACTCACGGTGATCGGAGCCGATCCAGTTTTCGTGGGATCTTGAACGGATGTCGCCCTTACGGTAGCTACGGTTCCGCCCGCTGGTGCGGTATACAGTCCTGAGGCATTTACCGAACCTCCACCGCTCACTATTGACCACGTGACGGCGCTGCTGAATGCGCCTGTTCCTGCCACGGTTGGCACGCACTGCGAGGTCTGACTCACGTTAATTGGAGACGGACAGGTGACGGTTACGGAGGTGATAGTGGAAGGAGCGGGTACACAGGAACAACTCACGTCGAGAAACGACAACCCTGCTCTGCATTGCGCACCTCCGCCGCAAGTCCCGACTATCGTAGAACCGGGAATACATGCCGGTACATTTCCAACGCTGCAATTATTCGTCTGCACCGTGCCATACAGCGGACACGAAACGGTGAGTGGTATAAAACTGCATACATCGGGAAATCCCCAGCAACCGCAAGTGTTGGAAACCGCCGCATTCACCGTAAAATTCACCACGTTTGAAGTCGCCGAGCTGCCCGGCACCGAAGCGCAATTAATTGCACACCCGCACGCATCCGTGCTGCCGGTACAGGAGCCAAGCG
>JBGPNL010000038.1:0-8247 GCA_041487555.1 Minisyncoccia bacterium
CCAACGTCTGGGAACAAAAGATCAGCTTGTGGCCAAAATAAGTGAGTATTGTAGAGAAAAAGGTGGTTATGAGGATGTTATCAAGCTATGCGAGTCCGTTTTTAAGAATTCTCAAGAGGAAGAAAATGAGACCGATGACGGTATTATTATCGGTGAAGTTTATCTCTTTAAACATGGTCGTTATTACAAGATCGGAAAGACAAATGACACCGTAAGGCGCGGAAGCGAATTGCGGATTCAATTGCCTGAAAAGATTGATTTAATTCATTCCATTAAAACCGATGATCCGAGCGGCATTGAATCCTATTGGCATAAGCGATTCGAGATAAAACGGATGAATGGCGAATGGTTTGATTTAAATTCTGCTGACGTTAAAGCATTTAAACGATGGCGACGCATTTATTAAATGTTGGTTCCGCTTGTCGTTTTCTGGTACTACATGCTACTATAACCTAAAAGCTAACACCTAAAACCTATCTCATGAATCATCCAAAACAGGAACGGACGCTCGTCGTCATCAAGCCGGACGGCGTGCAACGCAGTTTGATCGGCGAGATCATCGGGCGTTATGAACGGAGCGGTTTGAAGCTCGTGGGTCTGAAGATTATCGTGCCAACCGTGGATCTGATTGATAAGCATTATTTGATCGATCCCGAATGGCGCATGAAGACGGGCATGAAGACGATCGAGTCGTATAAGAAGAAAGGCAAAGTCCCGCCGCACGATGACCCGATGAAGGTGACCGAGATCATTTTGAACAATTTGAAGAAGTACATGACGAAGGGTCCCGTTATCGCCATGGTCTGGCAGGGGATCCACGCGCAAGCGATCGTGAAAAAGATCACGGGCGGCACCGAGCCCCTGACCTCCGACATGGGAACGATCCGCGGCGACTACACAATCGATTCGTATGAGATCTCGGACATCGACGGCCGCGCCGTGCGCAACCTGGTGCATTGTTCCGGTTCCGCGGATGACGCCGAAAAGGAAATTCCGCTATGGTTCGCGCCGAAAGAACTTTTTGATTATCGTTTAATGAATGAAGCCATGCTCTACGAGCTTGATCTCGGCAATATTTTGGGAAAAAATTAGTTGAAGAATCGGTTATTCGGTGATTGCGTTATTAAGTTATTCGAAACCAATAACTCAATAACTTAATAACATATGGACCTCGACCCCCGATTACATTTCGTCACGGCAACGGCGATCATCGTGAAAAAAGACGGCAAAAATCCCGCAAGGTTTTTGATCGCGAAGCGCGCGGCGCACGAAAAGGCGTTCCCGAACAAGTGGACGGTGCCAGGCGGGAAGCTGGTGCGGAGCGAATACGAAGGACTTCCGAAACGGCCTTATGTCCTCGGGCAAAAGCCATCGGACGCGCCCCAGTGGTATCACATTATCGACTGGCTTGTAAAAAAAGAAGTGCGCGAAGAGGTGAACGTGGAGGTGGAGAATGTAAAATATTTCACCGACCTCGTCTTTATCCGCCCCGACGGCTATCCCGTCGTGACGCTCTCGTACTGGTGCTGGTACAAGGCGGGCGTTGCGAAGCCGGGGAAGGACCTGACGGAGGTCGCCTGGGTAACCGTTGAAGAAGCGAAAAATTACGATCTTATAGAAGGCATCTGGGAAGAGCTGAGGGATGTTGAGGAACTACTAAAATGAGCGAGGCACTTATTTTTTCTCATTAGGCCTTTTGGCTCTATGAGAAAAGATAATCGTGCCAAGCGACTATTGACAGCTTTTAGAAAACTGATTATATTCTAATCAGTTTTCCTTTCGATATCTCCATTTTCCTGGAGGGATTATGAGACAGATTGGACCACCGAGAGCCGAGGCCTTCAAGCCCCGGGAGCACCTTGTGGGTGTAAAGATTCAGTGCGAGCATTGCGTCGCCCGTTATGAAATAACCACCGATGACCTCACGGAACATCCGCGAAAGATCTTTGTGTCTCGCGTCCGGCCTGATTCGGTCAAGCTGGCGACCGACGAGGTGTTCAAGATCAAAACGATATGTCCCAATTGCGGGTGTGGGATCCGCGCTACCAGCAGCAGGGAAGAATTGAAAAGCAAAAAGAAAGCAGGGGCATTTCTCTCTCGTCAGATTGGCGATATGCATCGCATTTCCCGAGGAGAGGTTTAGCGACTCCCTCCATATTTCTCCGCACACAGTTTTGGCTATGTGCGGTTTTTTTTATCATAACTTAGGCGAATACCACGCGCGTAAGCGCGTGGACGAAGCCAAGCCCGGAGTTTCGCCGAAGGCGAAACGGAGGTTATGGAAACTCCCGAGTCGTATCGTTGCGGGCATCTGCCCGTGCGTGCGGGTATCGAAGATACCTCGAGCGTAAGCTCGGGGAGTTTCATTTCTGCTTCTCGATCTTCTTCAAAATGGCATCCAAATTCCCTTCAAGTACTTCCTCGATATTATGAACTTTGACGTTAAATCGATGATCGGTAATGCGGTCATCGGGGAAGTTATAGGTACGGATCTTTTCCGAGCGGTCTGCGGTGCCCACCTGTTCGCGGCGGATGTCGCCCACGGAGCCGGTCGCCTTGGTCTGTTCGATCTCGTAGAGCTTCGCGCGGAGCACCTCCATGGCTTTCTCGCGGTTCGCATTTTGTGAACGTTCTTCGCGGCAGGAAACGACGATGCCGGTCGGTTTATGCAATACGCGCACCGCGGTTTCCACCTTGTTCACGTTTTGGCCTCCAGGGCCACCGGCGCGCGAAAACGTGAATTCTAAATCGCTTGGGCTCATATTCACTTCTTTCGCTTCTACGATGGGCAAGATGGCAACCGAAGCCGTGGAGGTGTGCACCCGCCCGGCTTTCTCCGTTTTCGGCACGCGCTGGACGCGATGAACACCCGATTCGTGTTTGAGCGCCTCGTAACTGCCCTCGCCCTTGATCTCCGCGACGAAGGTCTTCCCCGGATCAAGCACCGAGAAAACCCATCCGCGCTTTGCCGCATAGCGCTGATACATGCGCGCCAAATCCGCGGCAAAAATAGCGGCTTCATCGCCCCCTGCCCCGGCCCGTATTTCAATGATGATTTTATTGGTAGTCATGCCCCTTTTCTTTTGTTATAATGGATAGTGTATAATAAATAGCAAGAATAAGGAATAGGGAATTATGAATGAGAGCTTGCGGAATTCCGCCCATCCATAATTCGTTATTCTAAATTCATTATTCAACTTTAATGGCAGACCAAAAACCACTTATCTTAATAACGGATGACGAGCCCGACTTCCGCGAGATTTTTAAGACGAAACTCGCATCGCTCGGTTACCGCATTGAAACTGCGGAAAACGGCGCGGAGGGTGTGAAAAAAGCGAAAGCCATCAAGCCGGATCTCATTTTGATGGACGTCAAAATGCCCGTGATGGACGGCGCTCAAGCTCTCCTCGCCCTGCGGGACGATCCCGCCACGAAAGACATCAAGGTGGTGTTCTTAACGAGTTTTGGCGATCCGCGCGAAGAGATGAAGGAAATGAACAGCCGATTCTCGAAAGAGCTTGGTGCGCAGGGATACTTGAAGAAAACAGACGATCTCGAAACCCTGGTTGAAAAGATACAAAATTTTTTGAAATAAGTTCCGTTAGAGATCGCCCATCTTTGTCTTAACACGCATGTGTTCAAAAAACAGGATAACCATGATACTCGACGCCACCCTTAATAACTTACGGAAACGCGAGCGTTTCCTATCTCTAACGGGATGAGAGAGAAACCTCTCATTTTAATCACTGACGACGAAGCAAGCTTCCGCGAAATCATGTCGCTTAAACTTGGCGCGTCCGGTTTTGATACGGTAACAGCAGGCACGCAAAAGGAGGCGCTCCAGCAGGCGGCGAAGTATATGCCCGACCTTACTCTTATGGATATTCATATGCCGGATGCCTCCGGTACCGATACCGCGCTTGCCATCAAACAGAATCCAGCCACGAAGGATTTACGCATCGCCTTTTTAACAAGCCTCGCGGATCCATGGCCCGCCGCGCACGCGGACCGCGGGAAATTGACGGAAGCGCTCGGCATGGAGGACTATCTGCAAAAAACAGACGACCTCGATTCGATCGTGAAGAAAGTGAAGGAGATATTGGCGAGGAAGCAGTAAAAAAGCAGCTTTTGTAAAATAAAATCTCCGGACGCGAGGCGTCAGGAGATTATTTTTTTCTGATCGATTTGAGGAATTTCTCTATTCCGAATTTTGTGAACGGCATGGCGAGAACGAGGAAGAATACTCCCCACATCCCGATCTTGAGCGTGAGATATCCGGCGCCCACCATCTTGAGCCCGTTGAAAAGGGCGAGGATGCAAAAAGCGGAGATTTGTTCCAGCTGAAAGCTGATGCTATAGCCGATGCCCGTCCAGATGTATCCGGGGCACAATCCGTATAATGGGAGCGGGCAGTAATACGACAGCCTGTTTTTTTCGGCTTCCCATTCGCCGCCACGCAGGATTGATGCGGGCTGTGGGACGCAAAAGCGATAAGTCTTTTCCGCAAGCCACCAAAACTTTCGCACCCACCCGCCTTTCGCCGCAGCGGTTTCCACGTGATTTTTGAAGAAGGTCACGAGCCAGGAATCCATTTTGTGGAACCCATCGTGAATGGAGTTAAAAAGGTAGAACCAGGTGAAAATGTCGTACGTGCTGCAGCATATGGCGATGACTAATGAATGGCTGAAGGTAAGGCCATGTTTCATCCAAAAGCCGATGGATGTCTCGCCGTTGATGATGCTTCTTGCAAAATCCACCGCGTATCGTTCGTCCATGAATGTGAGGGCGGTGATCGTAGCGATGACAAGCAGGGTAAGGATTTTCCAGAGCCAACCGATGCGTTTCGCCAAAGCGGCCCCCTTACGTCATTCCGAGCTTTTTGCAATGTACCATAAATCCTAAGAAAAGTCGAGTCCTGCTCCGTCCCCCCGCACCTTTTTTTAAATCCTGTTACTATGGAACTATATGGACGAATCACGCGAAGAAGCTTTGGAAAAATTGAAAAAGGAGCTCGAAGAGGCGAAAGCGAAGTTTGAGGGGGCAGATCACTTTAGAATGCATTTGCTGTCTTTGACCTCGCACCAGTTCCGGACGCCGCTCGCAACGATAAGGGGTTATACGACCATCTTGCGCGAAGGCCTTTATGGCGAAGTGAACGAAAAAATGAAAGAAACGCTCGAGAAGATCGAGTTTGCCGTGAACGATCTTTTGAATCTTGTCGACAACGTGATGGACCTGCGCAAGGTAGAGGAGGGAAGGATGACGTATGACCTTGAGCGGACGGATTTCAGGAAATTGGTCGAAGATGCGGTTGAGGCGCTCCATCTGCTCGCAATGCATAAGGGTCTCGATCTCACATTCACCGCCCCTTCGCACGAGATTTTTGTAAGCGCCGACGCGCAAAAGCTGCGGCACGTAATCCAGAATCTCGTGGATAATGCGATCAAATACACGCCGAGCGGCTTCATTAAAACCGAGATCAAAGAAACCGATAGCGAAGTGATTTTTTCGGTGCAAGATTCGGGAATGGGAATACCGGAACACGTGACGCCACTGTTATTCGAGGAGTTCGTCCGCGATGACCGGGTGAAAGCCGAAATTAAGGGTACGGGCTTGGGGCTGAATATCGCGAAAAACATCGTTGAAGCGCACGGGGGAAAGATTTCGTGTGAAAGCCC
Organism: Minisyncoccia bacterium; assembly: GCA_041487555.1. GTDB lineage: Bacteria > Patescibacteriota > Minisyncoccia > UBA6257 > 2-01-FULL-56-20 > DATLTV01. The sequence goes on from JBGPNL010000038.1 coordinate 5,679, forward strand.
TGGCGAGGGCAAGGGGAGCACATTTACGTTTTCGCTGAAGAAGGCGTAAGGCGTTGTTTTTTTGAGAAAAAAACACGGCTTCCATAGAAACCGTGTTGGTGGTACTAGAACTTGATCCGTTCTTTGCTCCACAGTAGATTCATGCCGAATTTACGAACAAAATCGCTGAATGAGGGAAAATCTTTCCGGAAATTTATTTTCCAGTCAAGATAGGTATTCCTTCCCGATATTGCGGTAGCGGTAAGGATTGTTCCAGCAATCATTCCCAGTAAAAAAGACAAAGACATGGTATCTCCTCTCCTTATTTTAGATGAACTAAGGTGTAGTTTATCACGAATAAAGTTAAATGCAAGTTAGCAGCGCTTTCCAGATATAAAAAGGAGTCCATTCGGACCCCAGGAATTCCAGAAACTATTTCGGCAGTAATTTGCAAGCGATGCATTTACAGCCGGACGGATGCGCGGACCTCTTCGCTTCGTTGTATTCTTTGCGTCCCTGCCGCCATTTGGGGAAAAAATTGAAGACCAGAACGGCCAACAGGAAAAAGCATATTACGATGACCGTAATCGCTCCGTTTATCCATGACATGGTCGGTCTCCTCAATGCGAGTACTCGAATTATTTTACCATAATCATCGCAAACAAAAACCCCGCTCGACTGAGCGGGGTTGTTTTCGGCGGCGGAGAATCTTTCTCTGGCGGTTTTGATTCTTTCGGCGGCGGAATAAGCGGCATTCCGTTGTACTTCGGCTTCAAGGGATACTGTGGAAGAATGCCACGATTTTGAAGATAGATAACGATCTTATTTTTAAGCCATTGGGTTACGCCGAGAATGGTCGCGAGTATAAGAGAAGCGATAAGCAGCGCGATGACAACTGATCGCGGGCTTGGGCACCAGCCCTTGAATATATGCAGGAAAAACATCGGAGATTTCACCGTGAGCTCCGCAGTCTTCGTAATAATGCAAAAGCGCTACTTTGAGGGTAGCGCTTTCCGATGGAAAATACAAAATTGGAAGAAGTTACTTCTGTTCTTTCTTTGCCCGCACTTTTTTCGCCTTCGGCTCAACGGCTTTGGAGCGGCGGCTCTTGAACTTTTCAACGCGACCCGCGGTGTCGATGAGCTTCGTTTCTCCGGTATAGAACGGATGGCACTTGTGGCAGATTTCGACGTGCATCTCGGGTTTGGTCGCGCCAACGACGAACGTGTTGCCGCACGCGCAGGTTATTTTTGCCTGAGAGAAGTAGGTTGGATGGAGATCTGTTTTAGCCATAATAAAGCTTATCTTACAGGATGCGGCAAGGAAATGCAAGCCGGAACATTATGCAGGCGTAGAGCCCCTTTTCCTAGGGTTTTTTCGGAGTCCCGCTTGGCGGGACGAGAATAAGGGTGCTCCGACCACGGAGCGACCCGTCCCTCGGAAGGGAAAATCGGAGCCCTTGACGGGGTTTCCCATAGGAGTATAATGGGAACCATGGAAGGTGGAGATGATTAAATAAAGGTTTTGACAGTATATTGGTTCTTAATTAAGACATCCGCTCCGAGTTTCTCGGGCGTCCGCCAGGAGGCGGGGAAATTCGGAGGGGATGTTTTGTTGTAAAGGCTGAACTGATTGCAGATTGAAAAGTGAAAAAGATTTTCGTTCCAAATATGAACGAAGCCCATCGAACGAACCAGGCGTCATGCGTCGGGTAGTTGTTTGTGGGAAGATTCTGGTAAATTCCGTCGTGCCTCACTATTGTTCGGCACTCAGCGACACGAATGTTTCGAATTACATCCGAATACCGCGAATAAAAAAAGATTTTATTCGTAGTATTCGCATGCATTCGTAGATTCGCATCGCGGCAGTGGTGAGCGGTAGCGAGGCACGGCAAAAAGAGAGTTTTTTAGTTGTCCCAATAACAGTTAGACACGGTTTTATCAAATAAGATCGTGCATAATTTGAACCCCGAGAATTCTGGGTTTGAGTTATTCCAAAGATTTGTTTCCGATCATCATTCAACCGACTGCTTTTGCGGAGGAAGAATGATGCAACGACCAAATACTTTTTTTCAGAGGATTTGATCCTGGTCCAGGATGAACGCTGGCGGCGTGGATAAGGCATGCAAGTCGAACGATCCATTTTTTGAAATTGTTTGCGATTACATCAAGAGCAGTGGATGTGAATGGGTAGTGGCGAACGAGTTAGTAACACCCTAGTACGTACCCCGAAGACGGAGATAGCTCATCGAAAGGTGAGGTAATATCCGATGGTCTTGTGCTTCACTATCGTTCAGCACCAAGCGACACGAATATTTCGAATTACATCCGAATGCCTCGAATAAAAAAAGATTTTATTCGTAGTATTCGCATGCATTCGTAGATTCGCATCGCGATGGTGGTGAGCGGCAGCGAGGCACAAGTAAAGGCGCAAGCCACTTCGGGAGCGGCTTAGGTCCGATCAGCTAGTTGGTAGGGTAACGGCCTACCAAGGCTATGACCGGTAGGGGAGGTGAGAGCCTGACCCCCAACGACGAGACTGAGACACGGCTCGTACTCCTACGGGAGGCAGCAGTCGAGAATATTCGACA
>JBGPNL010000039.1:0-8181 GCA_041487555.1 Minisyncoccia bacterium
CGGGCTTCCGTGGTCTCGATCTTTCCGGCGCGGATGAGGTCGTTCGCCAAATTACGCAAAAATGAGATCCGTTGCCCCTGTAATCTTCCAAATTTTTTTCCTTTCTTTAAGTGTCTCATTGTTATTTAGCGCGATTCGAATCTACGAATGCATTCGAATGCCGCGAATCGAATGCTTTTTTTATTCGTGGCATTTGGATGTAATTTGAGGCATTCGTGTCGCTTATTCCTCCGTTTTCTTTGCCTTTTTCTTTTTCTTCTCGGCTGGAGCGCCTTCCCCTTTCGCCTCCGCGAATTCCTGGACGGCTACCAACGCGATCTTATCAAAGTGGTCCTTCAAAATATTCGCCGATTTATGAAGCGCCGAGGAGGGGCTCACCGTGCCGTCGGTCTCGATCTCGAGGCGGAGCTTGTTGTAATCCGTGCGCTCGCCGACGCGCATATTCTCCGCGGTATAGTTCACGCGCTGCACGGGAGTAAAGATCGCATCGATCGCGACCGTGCCGATCGCGAGCCTACCTTCTTTCCGGGCCTCAACGGGCGAATAACCCAGCCCACGCTCCACTTTTACCTCTATATCGAGCTCGGCTTCTTTCGAGGTAAGGGTCGCCAAAGCCTCCTCGGGATTTACGAGTTCAACTTCGGAATTCAGCTTGATGTCGCCCCCCGTAACCGCCGTTTCGCCCTTGGCCTTCAAAGAAAGCACCTGGGGCTCGTCGGTATGCATGCGGAAACGGAGCTTCTTGAAATTGAGGCTTAATTCCACGAGATCCTCTTTTAGTCCCGGCAGGGTCGAAAATTCATGCGGAGCGTTCTTTATCTTAATTTCCGTGACCGCGGCTCCCGGAAGCGAGGAAAGAAGGGTGCGCCGGAGCGCATTTCCTACCGTAAGGCCGTAGCCCGCGAAAAGACCCTCAATCTCGAATACACCGTTCTTCGCATCTTCGGAAATGGTCTTTATATTGACCGTTGAGCTTAAATAAGTGAATTCCATGGTTTTGACTTAAGACTTAAGACCGAAGACTAAAAACAAGGATTTTGTTTTAGCTTATTTCGATTCTTTTGTCTTTGGTTTTAAGTTTTTTGTCTTTAGTTTATTTTGAGAATGATTCGACGACTAGGTTCGCTTCGAAGGGCACCGCGGAATCTTCCGGTGGAGAAAGCACTCTGCCCTCCATCTTATCCCGGTCGAGGTGGAGCCATGCCGGCGGATCGAATTTTTTGATCAGCTCCTTTCTCTGCACGAAGAAACCCGTTTTCTCGGATCCGGGGTGAAGCTTAATCACATCGCCCACCTTCACGACAAATCCTGGCGAACGAACGCGGCTCTTATTCACCACGATATGGCCTTGCACGACGAGCTGGCGCGCCGAACCGCGCGAAGGAGCGATGCCCAGACGATAGAGAACGTTATCGAGCCGACGCTCAAGGAATTCGACGATCTTCAATGCCGAGGAACCTTTCGCCTTCGAGGCACGCGTGAACACTCCGTGGAGGCTGCGCTCGTTCAAGCCATAGCTCACTTTGAATTTTTGCTTTTCCTTGAGCTGAAGGCCGAATTCCGAAAGCGCTTTTCTGCGGCCATTTGGTCCGTGCACACCAGGCTTGTAGGGCTTGCGGACTGCCGCGCATTTTGGCGAAGCACAACGATCGCCCTTCAAATTAAGGCGTTCGCCGAGTGCACGTTCTTTTTTTTCTTTTGGTCCTCTATCCATAATAATGAGCTTTTAGCTTATAGGTTTTAGCTTTTGGTGTAAAGTTTTATACCCTCCGCACCTTTGGCGGCCGGGGGCCGTTATGCGGAATCGGAGTTGCGTCTTTGATCGAGAGCACATCGTACCCGAGATTGATGAGTGAGCGGATCGCGGAATCTCTGCCGCCACCCACACCCTTCACGATGATCTCAACTTTTGTCGGGCCGGTCGCCTTCAATTTTTCGGTGATGGCCGCAATTACTTTCGAAGACGCGAACGGCGTTGCCTTCTTCGGACCCGCAAACCCCAGGGAACCCGCCGAACCCCACGCGAGCACGTTGCCCTGCGTGTCGGTTACGGTCACAACAGTATTGTTATAGGAAGCATTGATGTACACCCTCCCCTCTTCGATCTTCTTCGATTTTTTTGCCGCGACAAGCTGGACCGCTGCCGCCGGAGCAGCTTTTTCCTTGATTTCGGTCCCCGTTGTTTCTTTTACTGTTTTCTTACCCATGGGTTTCATAACGCGATTCGAATCTACGAATGCATTCGAATGCTGCGAATTAATTTTAGTTTATGTATTTCATTTGTGGTATCCGAATGTAATTCGAGGAATTCGTGTCGCGGTTACTTCAGGTCAACTTTTCTCTTTCCGCTTCCCGCCGTCTTACGGACGTTGCCGCGCACGGTGCGCGAGTTGGTTTTCGTGCGCTGTCCGCGAACGGGCAACCGGCGCAAGTGCCGGACGCCCCGGTACGTCTTAAGGTCTTTGAGCCGCTGAATGTTCTTTTTGATGAACTGCCGGAGTTCGCCTTCGATCATATACGTTTTTTCGACGGCTCCCTGGATCCTCGCGATCTCATCCGCGGTCAATCCCTTCGTTTGCTTATTGATATCCACTTTCGCCGCAGCCAAAATCTTCTTGCTCATCGAGCGACCGATGCCGTACACATACGTGAGCGATACCTCCACTCTTTTATTATCGGGGATGTTGATTCCTAAAATACGCATGATGTTTTTTGTTTATTCGCTCTTCAGTCCGTTTTGTTATCGAGCTAACGAGCTATAGAGCTTTCGAGCTTTGTTCTATCCTTGTCTTTGTTTATGCTTCGTGTTTGTGCAGAGAACATAAAGCCGACCTCCTCGTTTTACGACCTGGCAATTTTTGCAAATTTTTTTGATTGAGCTTCGTACTTTCATGTTATTATTTAACGTGATTCGAATCTACGAATGTATTCGAATGCCGCGAATTGAATGTTTTTTTTTATTCGTGGTATTCGGATGTAATTCGAGTCATTCGTGTCGCTATAGTCTTCGCACGATACGCCCGCGGTATCCGTCGGGGCCCATCTCGACAAGAACACGATCGCCCGGTAATACGCGGATATTATGCAGCTTCATCTTGCCTGCCAAATGAGCCAAGATCTCTTCGTCCGCTGGCTTACTTTTAAGGCTTACTCGAAAAGTAAGCCCGGGCAAAGCTTCCTTCACTATGCCTTCTTCTGCCGCCTTCATTTAAGAGATTATATAACGCATAATGCCGCAAAACCAGGGTTCTTTGCCAAGGTTCTCCTCATATTTCCAGTGGTTAGATTATAGTCGATAACTCCTTTTCTTGTCAAACGACGCCGCAGACGTCGTCCCGGCGAAGGCCGGGATCCATGCCTCCAAGACATTTATATTAATTTACGACAAGCGTGACACGCTTCGGATCTTTGGGCAGTGTCGAGAGCCAAACAGGCCAGAGGGAAACGCGGGCGTCCGAGAGGCCCTGAAGGGGCGCGATCATCTTCCTGACGGCATCCACTTTCTGCCCGAGAATCTTCGCCTTGAAATCGTCGGTCGAGAACGCTGCGGTAAGCACTCCCTGCGCCGAAAGCGAGAATGAAACGGTGCCGGCTTTGAAATCGGGCTGAACCTGGCTGTAATTCAAATTCAATTGGTTGAACGCATCGCCGGGATTATCCTTCGACTCGAGCGCGATCAACACATTCTTGAGGTCCGCTTCGCGGAACCCGATCGCGGAAATGCTCCCCTCGGCAAAGACACTGAACTTGCCGTTCGCGTCAGTATCGGGATTCACCGTAAGTTTTGTCAGATTGAAATTGGACGCGCCATCGAGCACTTTGAAATCCGGCGGATAACTCGTTACGAAATTGCTTTGGAGCGCTGTTTTCAAAACATCGAGCGTTTTGCTTTTCGCATCGGCGATGTCTTTGTCGGTCGGCACTGCCTTCATGCCAATAAAGCCGCCGGTTGTCGCCGCCTTGAGTTCTCCGTAAAAACCGTCATACCTCGGCGAACCCTTGAATCCGGGAACGGAGAGATGCGCAGCGGGCCCCACGTTATAAGATGGTCCGGGCTGGTCCGCGGCCACGGGCGCATCGATCGAGGACGGCACGATCTTTCCATTCGTTATCTTCGCGCCGGGAACGACGACTGAGCTTATAATCCTGAAGATTTTCCCGTCGGGCGTTTCGAATCTTGTCGTCGCTACGAGCGTTTGAGGGGAAGAATTGTACGCATTATAAATAGTGATGTTCCCTGTTGCTTTTTGGGAAACATTTTTCGTGGCGGTCGCAGGATACGGCTGCGACATATTCTTATTGGCCGTGAACACTTCGGCGGGAAGAATATTCTTATCCGCATCTACTTTCGATACGGCGGTATTCGCCACAAACGCATGGTCATAGGTCCAGGGCGATTTTTTGAAATTGATGGTGATGGTCGCCTTGCTCCACATCGCATCTACCACCGCTACTCCGGTAAAAATGAGCACCACAAGGGCAACGCCCGCAACGAGAAGTTTCCAATACCGCCTGTACCAGGCGGGCTCGGAAAGCTCGGGAGGCTCTTCCCGTCCGAACTGCATCGGGCTTACCTTTGGGCTCTGACTCTCGATCCGCAAGGTCGGCGCCACCTCTTCCGGCTCGGGCTCCTCCTCTTCCTCGTGCGGAATAACCGTGATTGGAATTTTTACCGGCGTCGATGGTTCTTCCTGTTTTGTGGTTTTCTTCACGCGCTTTTTTGCCGCAGCGGCTTCGGTTTTCGCTTTATCCGCCTTTTCAGTTTGCGGCGCACCGCCCGCAGGCACGATGTCCGAAAGCGAAGAGCTTTTTTCTCCGCCGAATAACGGATGGCTCGCATCCAATTTGCTCGCCCGGGCCATCTCAAGAATATCTTCGTCGACCGATTCGACGGTTATTTTCTTTCTCGCCGCGTCCGCTTCCCGTTTGATGAGCAAAAAATTGCCGCTCGAGGAAACGAGCATCGCCCCCTTCGGGACCATAAGGACAAGCTCATCCTCGGGGTCGTTGATGATCTTTTCGACTACTGCGGACACATCCTCGCCTTTCGTGATAAATATCTTTTTCATGATTTTGTATAACGCGATTCGAATCTACAAATGCATTCGAATGCCACGAATTAGATGCATTTTTATTCGGGGTATTCGGATGTAATTTGAGGCATTCGTGTCGCTTATATAAACATTATACCACAGCGCGGGATTTGGCTGCTGTTATTGTATCAGCCAGTGCAACCTGCGGCGCAGCGCATGATTGATCTCGGAATCGCTCTTATCGTGATAAAAATCGAGGAATGGCGCGAGGCGCATGAAGACCTCGCTGTCGGTCGCGGGCCACTCCGAAAAATCAACTTTGAACCCGGCCCGATCGAGCACGTTGATGATGGGCACGTCCTGGATTGTTGCAGCGCCATGCCGCAACGGCGTTACGAGCGGCAGTGGAACCGGAGTATGCAAATACATATTCCCCTTCGCTTTCGACTTCTTCACTTCGGCGAGCAGCTTATCCGTCTCGTCCTTTAGGATTCTCCCGAACGCGCGCCGGAAATTATCGGAGGTATCGTTCGTGAGGTACAGATGATAGAGGCGGAGCACTGTGTCGTGGCTCACAGGCAAGGCGGTTGCGATCGCCTCGAACATGGAGCGCAGCGGCCATCGTATCTCCTCCTGCGAAATAACCTGCCCCCACGGCGTCCGCTCGAGCAGAAAAGTGGAGGAGCCGCCCGTACCAAGCACAAGCAGGCTAAGCGGCGGAGACTCGACTCCCGCAAGCGCTCGCAGGCCCGCATGGGCGGATTCGGTGAAAAAGAAGCCTTCTTTTGCGTTAAAAAAGTGCTTGAGATTCTCGAATATCCCGCGCGTCGTGAAGGTAAGCTCGAATACCGCGTGGATATGTTTCCCCTTAAATCCCACGGGGTTCAAGACCGAATGGCCGTCCACCTTACAGTGCCTGATCTTTACATTCACGAGGATCGTATCGAGCTCATGGAGTTTCAAGCGCGCGCTTGCCTCTCTGCGCCGCGCGTTGAAGACCTTGCCGATCGCCTGCGAAAACATGTTCTCAAGTTCTTCGGAGGTGATGGCGTGGCTCGAAATTTCCGGACCGCGCTGGAACTCGACCGGGAAAGAAATGACGGCCGTGAGCGATGGGTCCGCCGAAACGATGAGCTTCCGCTTGCCAAGTTTCGCGAATTTCTTCGACTGCGCTTCCTCAAATGAAAAATCGTCCCAAAATTTCTCGGGGACGATGTTCTTTTCTTCGTCAACGCTTAAAAGCAACCATTGCGTTTTTTTGGGCGCGATATCGAGTATCAAGAACCGTTCGCGCGGTTTCCAAAGATCCTGCAGTTTCATCCCGTTAGAGATAGGAAACGCTTGCGTTTCCGCGAATACAACGCCAGACCTTTTATTGATGTGAAAATCATTATTAAAAAAGCTAAACCAAGTTTGTTAGATGGGTCATCTCTAACGGGATCACAATTTAATTGTAACACAACAAAAATAAATGCCCTCGGTACGCTAGCGCACCGAGGGCAACACATCAAACAAGCCGTCCTTTGGGAAGAAGCGGATTAAAGAGCTCGATCTCGCCCATTCCCTTGCAATCGAAGCATTTGCAATAACGGACCTGTTTCCCTTTGCCATACTTGCGCCCGACGCCAAGGCAATCTAAACAAACTTCTTTGTGGCGCGGATGTTTGAATTTCCCGGTTCCTTTACACACCCTACAATCAACCGTGTGGCCCGACCGCTGTTGTTTGAATTTTCCATTCTCGCAATAGCGGCAAGGCATGATACGAGGAACCTCTCCCGATCCGAAACACGTTTCGCAGGAAACCCAGTCGATACCGAACTCTTCCGTATAGCCGCGATGCTCGCACTCTTTGCAATCACGGCCGTTTCGGGTCGGCCCGAGACCCAGCCCCAATTCATACAAAGGCGTTCCATCGGTCGTCCTCAAGGCGGCCGCAGTGCCTTCGCCCGAAAACATCCTGGGGTCGATCTCGGCAAGATCAGTCAGGGAATCGTAGCAGCGCCTCATCTCATCGAACAGCAGGCCCGTGTCTCGTTTGGTTAAATCCGGATGCAGCTTCTTCGCAGCACCCCTGAAAGCCTCTTTCAATTGCGTCAGAGAAAACGGCGGCACCAGGTCAAAAAACTGCCTCGCTTTTTGTAAAAGATCTGTCGTGGTAACCATTTCGGGGCTACCTCCTTTTTTTGTGCTGCCGAAATGATAGCACGAATAGAAATCTTAGTCAACTATTCCCCGCACCCTCCGCACGCCCGCGCCAACCGCCTCTTCCTTTCCAATCCTGAATTTTCCGATAATGCCGGTATGTGTTACATGCGGCCCACCACAAAACTCGATGGAGAATGCTTTCGCGAACTGCGGGTCTTTTTGCGTTGCGGATTTCGGACCGACTGAATAGACGGATACGCGCTCCGGATATTTTTGCCCGAACTCGTGTTCCGCGCCAAGCTTCTCGGCTTCCGTCTTCGCTATTTCGCTATGTACCACGGGCAGATCCTCCGCTATTTTTTCGTTCACAATCCGCTCCACCTCCTTCTTCTGCTCGTCCGTCATTTTCGCGTCGTGCGAAAAATCGATGCGCAGCCGCTCGCTCGTGATATTCGAACCGCGCTGCTTTACGTGCGGACCAAGCACGGTCTGCAACGCCTTCAATAACAGATGGTGCGTAGTGTGCAACTGCGTCGTCTTCTCCGAATGGTCGGCAAGCCCGCCTTTGAACGTCCCAGCGGACGAGGTACGGGACAGGTCTTGGTGTTTTTTAAGCGCCTGCTCAAACTCTCCCCGATGGTAACCCATTCCATATTCAGCGAGTTCTTCATTTATAAGTTCTGGCGGGAAACCATAAGTTTGATAAAGGTCGAAGGCGTCTTCGCCGGAAATATAATTAAGAACATCTTCGCTTTTTGAACCAAAATCAATCCTCCACCTTCTTGCAAATTTTGGCTGACTCTCTTTATCTCTCGCCAACTTTTCTATTCTTTTCTTCACTATATCCAGACTATGTAACTTCTTCAGCCCGTTTTTGAGGCTGAATCTAAATTTTGCCTCCTCTTTATTTACTTCATATTCGATGACCTCCTTGCTCTTCCGCAAAGCCAGATATGTCTCGCCATAAGAATACGCCACTGAAGCTCCGACTACAGAAAGGCC
>JBGPNL010000040.1:0-8160 GCA_041487555.1 Minisyncoccia bacterium
CACATGGGAAGCGGCACAGAAAAAAAGCTCGAAAGCTCGATAGCGGCGAAATCGAGGTCAAAACGATATCGTCGTTTAGCTCGTTAGCAGATTTGTCGTCCCGGCGGAGGCCGGGACCCACGCTTTTAAAACACCCCCAAGGAGGGGTATAATATTTCCATAATATGAAACGACATCTCAAACCCGCAGTATTTCTCGACCGCGATGGAACCATCATCCGTCAGGTGGAGCTTTTACATAAAGCAAAAGACGTAAAGATTTTGTCCAGGGCTGCGCTGGCTATCAAGGCGATGAACAAGCTTGGATATCTCACGGTTATCGTTACGAATCAGCCGGTTGTGGCCCGCGGGATCAGTACGCCGAAAGAAGTCGATCAAATTCACGCGCTTCTTATCGGGCGGCTTGGAAAATCGAACGCGAAAATCGATGCCGTCTATTATTGCCCGCATCACCCGAACGCGACGGTCAAAAAATATCGTCTTAAATGCAAGTGCCGAAAGCCCGAGATCGGCATGATTTTGGATGCCGCGAAAAAGTACGGCATTGATCTCAAGAAAAGTTTTATGGTAGGGGACAGCACGCGCGACACGCAAGCCGGGAACCGCGCAAAACTCAAAACGATCTTAGTAAAGACCGGCCACGGCGGAAAAGATGTTTGGCAATTCGAATCAAAGCCGGATTTCATTGTGAAGAATCTCGCGGGCGCGGTGCGCGTGATCAAGAAATTTTCTTGAAGAGGAAATAAAAAGGGCATTGCGTTTTTGCGCAATGCCCATGGATTACCCGCTTATATAAGCGAGCACCTTTAACAGAGCTTGTTCAGGATCTTTTGAAGGATCGATCTTCAGATGCGGGAGCTCGGTTCCTGCGTACCTTGCCTTGTCGTCGAGGTAATGTTCGACGGAACGGCAGCCGCCCGTTTCGCTCCTCGCAATGCGATCGTCGACTCGCCGCTTGATCTCTTCCGGAGTGTCTTCGAATACGCACCAGATAACCTTCAGCTTGCCGCCACCCTGTTCCACGGCTTTCACCAGGAACTCCTGGGCGGATCTGCGTGAGTACGTCGCGGAGGCAATGAATGAAAATCCTGCTTCGAGATTCGCGGCGACCGCGGCGTGGAGTATGGTGTATGCCACGCGCATCCGCTTCTGTTCTCGGGTCTTTGATTCTTCTGAGCGGTAGGGATTTTCTTCTTGCTTCGGCCCGCAACGCGCGGGGCCGTCATCGATATCGATGAAGTGGACGCTTAGTTGCTCAGCAAGGCGCCTACAGAGCGTGGTCTTTCCTGAAAGCGGGAGCCCGATCACTACAACAGCAGTTTTTTCCTGCAAAGTTCCTCCTTATTTTATTACCTCAAGATATCCGAGCTTATGGAAGGCGAGCGTGAGCACCTTGAGGCTATTCGCGCCGCCGTGCATTTTCCCGGGGTCGTTCATGATATAGCCCAAACACTTTTCCCAGAATTCCTTTGGAGTGAGGAGCGAGACGGCGATGTCTTCCTCCTTCGGTTCCTGGACTTTTTCGCAGCCGGTCGCGATATAGAGCAGTACCTTGCGGTCGCTCCTGCCGCTGTCGTGCGCGAATGTGGTGAGAAGTTCGACCCTGCCGCGATAGCCCGTCTCTTCGAGGAGTTCGCGTTCGGCAGTGACGATGCCTTCTTCTCCGGGATCGACTGTTCCTGCCGCAAGATGCGGATAGGATGCGCCGACTCCGGGCTGGAACTCTTCAATAGAGATGACTCTGCCATCCGCCGTGAAAGCCGCAATGACAGCAGTGTCGGGGAGTGAGTACTTCCAGTAGGTTTTTAGTTTTCCGCTTGCCGTCTTCCAGACTTCCTTGAAAACTTTGAGTCCCCATGTATCTTCTTCTTTTGGGGCAAACCTCATTTCTTCGCGGGAAATGCGTTCCATATTCGATGGCACGTTGTCTCCTGAACACCCGTATTTCAATTTCTTCTGCTGTGCACATTATATACCATTTATTTTATTTGTCAAATAAAAACCCGCTGCGATGTTTTGCAGCGGATTGGTTGGTTAGCGTACAACCGAAGCGATTGGTTTATAGCTTCCGGAGAGAAGGGCGTTTATGCCGTTTATCTCGCGTTCGAAGTTGCGGATATAGGATTGGGAGCCAAAGATGTGATTCACTCGGCCGCCATATTTTTCGGGATCGGCGCGGAGCAAAACGTATTCGCTCGCGACGAGCTCGATCCGGAGGCTGGCAAAGGTATTGTCAGCTTTATGGTGTTTTATCATGAGCGCCGTTCGGGGAACATGCACGGCGACCGTTACAACGGCGATGTTGGGCGTTTCCCATTCTTTCGCCGCAGTGAAGATGTTGTGGAGTTCCTGTAGGGTTCCCGAGGCTTTTACCTCCGGCCAGGAATGCTCGTGGAATGGAGCGGTCACGGGCCAGCTATCATCTTCTCCGAAGAGCTTCTCGAATGCCTCGGTCATGACCTGAGATTCACTTGGGAATTTACGTTCGGCGAGATATTTTGACCGAAAACCATATGCGAAGACGGCCATGGCAGGATGAAGCTGCTTAAAAAGTTCCGCTCCAGCCAGGATGTTCAGCTTTCCTCCGCCGATGATTGAATTCGGATGATTGTCGTCTTCGGGCACGCGCACAGGAAGATGAGCGAAGTTCTCATCGCACACTTCCAGGTCTTCCGTCGGTTCCCATGATCCACCCTCACAGAGTTGCTGTGTCCCGCGACCGAGTACTGCCAAAAGCGTTCTTTCTGATGGTCGTTCGATATGGCCCGTGCTTCCTCCACCCATAAAACACCTCTCTTTCCTTGTGAAATTGAGATTTGGATTGCTGGCGATATCTTAACACGAAAAAATATATTTGTCAAAATCACCTAGAGCATGCTAATTTGGTTCATATGGCAATTAAACAAGCGGTAATCCTCGCGGCGGGGCTTGGGACGCGCCTTAAACCCTATACGGATACGATGCCGAAGCCGATGATCCCGATTCTCGGGAAGCCCATGCTCCAGTGGCACGTGGAGCAGTTCAAAAAGCACGGCGTAACCGAATTCTTTTTTAATCTTCATTACCTGCCGCACGTGATTAAAAACTATTTTGGCGACGGATCGAAGTTCGGCGTAAAAATTACCTATAACTTCGAGCCGGTTATTTTGGGAACGGCTGGCGGCGTAAAGGCATTTGAAAAAAAGCTCGACGACGAATTTTTCTTGATCTACGGAGATACGTTCAGCCTCGTCGATTATTCGAAAATGCGCGCGGCATGGGAAAAACTACCGCCGGGCGCAATTGGCATGCAGCGTATGAAAAAGACCGATGACTATGCAGATGCCGATGTCGCCGAACTCGATTCGACCGGGAAATATGTGGCGATCCACGCGAAGCCGCACACGGAAAAATATGCGAATGCTTATCGTATGCGCGGCGTATTCATTTTGAAAAAGAAAATTTTGTCGTATGTGCCGGCGAACAAGCCGTACGAGATCGGTAAAAATCTTTTGCCCGATATTGTAAAACAAGGTGAAGCTTTCTATTCTTACGAATGCGACGATTTCTCAAAAGGCATCGATACGCTCGAAAAATGGAAGGAGGTTGAAGATCATCTCAAGAAATTGGGATTAGGGTAAAAAAGAGGCCGTTGCAATGCGCAACGGCCGTTTTGATTTATTGTTTCATGCGTTGGCTGGAGACGGCCGCAGCATGCATGGCGGCAAGCGTGGTTTCATTGAGTAGCTCATCAATATTTATTTCGTGCCAATCAGGGAATACGATGAATGCGCCCGCGTCATAGAGTTTTTTTCGGACCGTTTTAGTGTCGTAAACGGGGACGCCGACCACGGGAGATCCGGCTGCAAATCCCGATTTTACGCCACGTGGCGAATCTTCAAAAACAAGCTGTTCGCTTGGGGCGATGCCCATGCGCCGAGCCGTTTCAAGAAAACAGTCCGGCTCCGGTTTCGGTTTTTTTACGTCGGTCAAGAGGACGATTTCGTGCAAGAGAAAAAACTTGGCCAGCCCCGAGCGCTTAAGAAGCGCGAGGCCCTTATCGAGATCGACAGCGGTTCCGATAGTCATTGGTATTCCCACGCAGCGGAGTTTTCCGTAAATTTCGAAAAATCCTGGACGTGGGCGAAGATCGATCGTTTCAACGAGCTCGTCATAGTGAACCCATTTCCGAGCTAGGAACGAAGCTGCTTGTTCTGCCGTCGGCTTCGGGCCGTCTGGCAGAAGCGCGTAGACTTGTTCGATGATCGGCGCGTCCGGGCCGCCGCTGAAGTTCGGAATTTTTTCGATTGCTTCTTCCGGGCTTTTGAGCGAGACACCTATTTCTTCCGCTGCGCGGATCCATCCCCAGTGATGGGCTGGCTCCACATTCACGATCGTACCTTCCATATCAAAGGCAACACCTTTAATTTTCAAAATAAACCTCCAAATTAAGAATTTGAGTTGCTGCGCAAAGCCTAACACTAGCTAAGTATTAAGTCAAATAAATAAAATTATTCTGCGGTTACTTTTTCTCCCCGGAGTGCAAGCCATAGGCTTGAACCCACAATGAGCGCTCCGCCAAGAATTGCCGTGAGCGGCGGCACTTGGCGGAGAAACAGAAGCGCATAAAACGTCGCAATAACCGGTTCGCTTTTGCCGATGATCGAAACGTGGAGCGGGCGCGTTTTCGAAATGCCGAGATTGTGGATTCGCGAGGCGATCACGGCGAAAAGCAATCCGAAGGCGAGCAGGCTCCAGAAATTTTGATACAGCGGCGCGAATCCTCCGGCGTAGGGAATTATAGGCAAGAGCATCGCGGTTGCAAGCGCATATCTCCAGAAATTCATAAAATCGACAGAATATCCTTGCGCGGGCATGTAGCGATAAATAAGGATGAAAAGTGCGTAAAAGAGCGCGGAGAGCAATCCAAGCAGAATGCCCAGGGTATCGTGCCCGGAAACCGATATTCCCGGACCGAAAAGAATAAATACGCCAACGAGGGCAATCACGAGCGCGATCCATTCATTCTTTTTTGTTTTTTCGTGCAGGAAGAATGGCGCAAGGAAAAGGAGGAAAACAGAAACGAGTTGGTGTGCAACCGTTGCATTTGCAACCGAGGTAAGACGAAACGCATAAAAATACACAAGATCGTTTGCGGTTGTCGTGACGGCGAGCGCAATAAGAAGCCACCACGCCTGAGCAGTTAATTTTTGGAATCCGCGTTGCGAGGCGAGGATAAAAAAGGCGATTGCGCCCACGACTTGCATGGCGAAAAGAAACGAGATGACAGGAATGGCGGGCAGGAGCTTCAGAAAGAGCGCGTACGAGCCGAAAAGGAGCATTGCGAACGTCACGAGTGCGTCGCCATTCAGACTTCTTATAAAGCTTTTGCTTTTCTCCATTTGTCTAAATTATAGCCTAGAACTCATCTCCAAAATACCACCAGCACGCGTTGCGAGGAGTTTTCGCACAGCGCACGACCTGCCTGCCGGCAGGCAGGCGCGCCGAGAAGACAGTGGCCATAGCCACGGCTTCGAAGGCGTAACACAGCGATGTGCGAAAACTCCCGCAACCCCTTGGGATATGGTCAAAACTCGCGATCTCTTTGTCGCGGCTTCGTCGAAGTACCCACAGGGTACATCTTCCTCGCCGCTTCGCGATCTCGCGAGTTTTGACCGATATCGCGTGCGGTGGTATTTTGGAGATGAGTTCTGGTTGGTATCTTTTATAATATGGCAAATCCAAAAGTCAGTATTTTAATGACCACGTGGAACCGTTCAGGTTTCATTCATAAAGCGATCGAATCGGTGCGCGAGCAGACGTTTAAAAATTGGGAGCTTATTATCGCGGACGATGGTTCGACGGATGATACAAAAGGCGTTATCGAAGCATGGATGCGGAAAGAACCGAGGATCGTGTATGTAAATCCGGGCCATACGGGCCGGATTGCGAAGATCTCGAATGCCGGCTTGCGCAAGGCGCAAGGGGAATATATTGCAATTCTTGATGATGATGATTATTGGATATCAAAAGAAAAACTTGAGCACCAGGTCAATTTCCTCGATGCGCATAAAGGTTATGTCGGATGCGGCGGCGGCTACGCGATTATCGATGAACACGATGTCGAGCGCACGAGAATCTTGAAGCCGGAACATGATGATGAGATACGGAAGGTGGCCTTGCTCGCGAACCCCATGGTGAATTCAACAACAATATTCCGCCATTCGGTCGCAGAGAAATTCGGGTTTTACGATGAAACGATGAAACAGTTCGCGGACTGGGATTTTTGGCTGCAGATGGGGCTGCAGGGGAAACTCTATAATTTTCCGGAGTATTTTTTGGCATATCGCATGTGGCCGGGAGGAATGTCCTTCGCGAAACAAAAAGAAAACGCAGGTTGCGCCGTGCGGATCGTCAATCGTTACAAAAATAATTATCCGAATTATCCCACAGCGATTCTTATGGCGTATACGTATTTGGCATATGCTCAGGTGCCGATGAGTATAAAGCGGGGCCTGAATCCGATTCTTTCACGGCTCAAAAAAACAATATTTTCCGGATGAAGCCCATGAGCTTTTTCGAATGGGACTTCAAGATACTGGCGCGCTACCGGCTTGCTCGGTTGAGGCGCCCGATCGTAAAATAGCTGACATTTCTTTAAGGAACGATTCTTTGAGCAGCACGAGTGAGGTGAAGTAGACGAGCATTGAAGCGGCGATCGTGACGAGCACGTGCGCGCCTGCCCCGGCGAGCAGCCACGCAAATCCTGCCATAAGGAGCGCCGAGGCGATGATCTTTTTGAGGCGAGGCAGAATCGTGAATGAATTGGCTTTTTTCATCATGTACCATAGGTAGCCGTTGCTTATAATCTGCGCGATGAAAGTCGCCCAGGCGGAGCCCGTGATGCCGAAATGCGGAATGAATATGAGGTCGAACACGACGTTCGATATACCGCCGATCACCGAATACCAGATGAGGTCTTTTTGCCGGTTATAAGCGAACATGCCGCCCGCGAGAATGGTTGCCGGAAAGTCGACAAGCATGGTGAGCATAAGTATCTGGAATGAAAGAGCTCCGAGGATATAGCCGTTTCCAAAAACAAAACGGATGATCTGCGGCCCCAAGATCAGCCCTCCGAGCGCAATCGGAATCGCGACGAGAAATGCCACGCCGATCGTTTTTTCGATGACTGTTCGTGCGCCTGCATCATTTTTTCTTGCAAGGCGGGAGAGCAGAGGGAGCGTGCCTCCCGCGATGACGTTCGGCAGGACATACAATACTTGAATAATACGCAGGGCAGCGGCATAGATCCCCACGTCGGCGGTCGATCTGAACCAGCCGATGACGAGGATATCGGTATTCGTGAGCATGAGCCCCAGCGCGCTCGAAACGGCGAAAGGCCATGCGGCCGCAAGGATAGGCTTGACCTTCGCAAGAGAAAAATGAGAGAAGAGATTTTTGAAATGATCACGCAAGACGAAGAACGTCGCTGCGGCGCCTATAAAAGTTCCCAGGGCATACGCGAAGGTGAACGAACGGACGGTAGGATGGATCCAGAGGAAGAAAAAGCCGAAGCCGACGATCGCGATATTGGTAAGGAAGAAAAGCCCCGTTTCCCACTCCATTTTTTCAAGGCCATGAATGAGCGCTGAACCGAATTCGCGCATCGTATCAAACATCATAATGAAAATCGCGAGCGGTAGGACGATAGTGACCGGGCTTGTATTTGGAAGAGATATATCATAGATCGCGACCACCGCGACGCCGAGCACGAGAAGGACGAGCTTCATGACCGTTGAGGTGGAAAGTATGCGCGATCGCTCTTTGGGATCCGTTGTTTTCACGATCTCACGCGTGAGGATAGAGCCCATACCGAAATCGATGAAGATAGTGAGGAATGCGACGAGTGAGATTGCATAGGAAAAAATACCCCAATTGGATGCGCCGAGAACGCGCGCCGCATAAATGACGATAACGGCGCGCAAGAGGCGTCCGCCGATCTGCGTCATGCTGAGCCAGAACGTATTTTTCGCGACCGTCTGACGGGTAGTCCTATTATGAAAAAGAAGCGCTTTTATCTTTTTAAACATATTTTGAGTTATGAACTTCCGCAGGCGTAGGTTTTCTATCTTGAGGGTTTCTCGGAACCGCGAAGGCGGTGAGAGTAAGGGCGTTCCGAGCA
>JBGPNL010000041.1:0-8156 GCA_041487555.1 Minisyncoccia bacterium
ACCCATCACGCTTCCCGAAACACATTCGCCCGTACCGAAAAAACCGAAAACGAAGCTGCTTTGATATACTGGTTATAGTGTCTTGAGGAGGTTCTTATGGAAACGTATCGTGGCGTACTGCATGCGTGGCTCGACGAGCCGGAAAGAGAGGGGCTCGAGTGGGTGCTTCTCGAGGACGGGAAAGAGAAATACTACGAAGCGTTGAAAATCATTGAGAATGGGGATCATTTAAAAGTTTACGGTGAAAACGGCGAAGTGCTTTTCGACGGCGAAATTATCGAAGATAGGAAAGCGGGCTGGCAGGAATATCCGAATAGTCCTGGCCGCGGTCAGCCATTCGCGATCCAGTTTTGGATTTATTGGACTCAGGAAGGATGGGAGCCTGACCTCTGGGCATCACTTTTTCTCCACCAATATGTCAAAGGAAGCAACGGAAAGCCGCTCCGCGCAGAGCTCACGAAGAAAGACAAGCCGCAGGCATAAGCCGGCGGTTTTTTTTATTGGCTCCAATATGTCCGATAGCCCGCCCATTAAATTGACGGGAGAACGATTTCCTCATAGGCTTTTATAAGCACGTACAACGATGATTTATAGGGGAAGTGCTTCATGGAAAAATTTGTCGTGCATATCTTCGTATGTCCGAAAGGGGGTGCTCCCATGCAGAGCGTGGACAGCGTGCTCGCCATCGCCGGGAAAGGGCTTTATGGAGACCGGTACGCGACTGGCGACGGAGCATTTTCACGAGCGAGGATGGGGACGATCCGGCACGTTTCCCTCATTTCGCTCGAAGCCATCGAGGAGGCTAACACCAACTCGAGCTTCATCTTTTTTCCGAAGAATACGCGGCGCAATATCGTCACACTCGGCGCGGATCTCAACCGCCTTGTGGGCAAGGAATTCGTGATCGGTTCCGTGCGCTTGCGTGGCGTGGAGCTCTGCGATCCCTGTGACCGGCCATCCGCGCTCTCAAAGAAACCCGGTTTTAAAGAAGCTTTTCTCGGTAAAGGCGGTTTGCGCGCCGAAATCGTCGAGGAAGGCATCATCACCGTCGGCGACCCGATCCGCGTCATGGGTTGAATTCTACCGGCATGTAACGGGCCGCAGGCATAGTCCCGCGGTTTTTTATTTCTGTTATAATTTAATAAATGGATCCCGTTAGAAGCCGCGATCGCATTGCCAAATATACAATCTACACATATGAATAATCATTGCCATAAAATAACTTCCAGATTCGCGTTAATCGCGATCTGCTTCTAATGGGATGGACAACTTCTCCTTTATCTATTTAATCAATCGCGCCCTCTACCGCATCGGTGATTTTTTCCATCATTGGTATTACGACGGTTCCCGCAATTTCGCGCGCACCTATATTGCCACCCTCGAGCGCCTTGATCGCACGTTCGCGGTTTCCATCAATTTCCACTTTCTTTTTCAGCCGCTCTATAAAGATTTCACCGTTGTGGGAACGATTCTCGGGCCCATTTTTCGCGGCAGCCGGGTATTGATAGGGTTTACCGTTTACGCCTTCTTTACGGTTATTTTTGTCGCACTGTATATCATCTGGCTGTTACTCCCGCCCGCCCTCATTCTCTATGCCGTCCGCAAATATTAGAATCTTGATCTAGCGCATGAAACAATCCGCCGAAAATTACACGATAAATTTTTACGATCCGAGGCTCGCGATGACCCTCCCCGGGAGATTTCTCGTGCGAGTTTCGGGCTACATAGGGAATCTTCTCGTTATCGCGGCGACATTCACCTTCGTCATTTCTCCCCTCTCCTGGATCAGGCTCGTGGGCGGATTTTTATTCATTTTCCTTGTTGACCGGGCGGCGCACTGGGGCGAGGCGGATTATCCCCTGTCCGAGCTGCCGAAGAGCGGAAAGGTGAACGCCGCGCAATATGTGAAGCCAAAAGCATTCTCAGTCGTGGAGAAAGCTTTCGATAAGAGCATCATGACGAAGCATAACTTTTTTTTGGAGGCTATCCATGAGCTGATCGATTTCCGCGAAGTAGAGGAGGCCTTGAAGCGCCTCGATGTGCATCCCGATGAATTCAAGCAAAAACTTGAGGAATTTCTTGCCGAAAGCGCGAAGGCTCCGGCGGCTTTATCGAAAGAAGACCGGATGCAACAAGCGGGGGTGCTTGGCGCTCAGGCATTTGGCCAGGCGCTCGGAGCGAGCCACGAATTTATCGAAGTCGGTGATGTGTTCGCGGCCGTGCCGTTCGTGGAAGATGAGGCGATTGGCAGGCTCTTTTCGCTATTTTCGATCGACCCGGGCGATCTTGAGAAAGCCCTTATTTTTGGCTCGCTCGCGCGGTCATCCTGGCGGATGCCGGGCTCCGTCGCCGGGTTTGTTATGCGTGCTCCTCAGATGCGGCATCGCATCATGAACCGCGCCTGGACCTCGCGGCCCACGCCGACTCTCGACAAATACGCGACCGACTTTACCGACCTCGCGCGTAGCAATCAAGCTGGTTTTTTGATCGGCCACGAAGAAGAATATGACCGCCTGATCGACGTACTCGCGCGGCCCTTGAACCCGAACGCGCTCCTCGTGGGCGAAGCGGGGGTGGGCAAGGAAGCGGTCGTTGCGCACCTGGCGTGGAATCTCGTGAAAGATGAAGTGCCCGCGGCGCTTTTTGACAAGCGGCTCGTGGCGATCGAACTCGAGAATCTCGTTGCCGGCGCTCCGGCGGAGGAGTTGAACGCGCGCCTCAAGAAGATCGTCGAGGAAATAACTATCGCGGGAAATATCATCATCTATATTCCGAATATCCATAATCTGGTACGGACTTCGGGTACCGCGTATCTTTCCGCAGCCGATGCGTTGATGCCGGTCATTATGAATAATAATTTCCCGGTGATCGGCGCGAGTTTCCCGCGTGATTACAAACAATATATAGAGGCGCGGAGCGATTTTGCCGGAGCGTTCGAAGTGATTCGCGTGAGCGAAGTAAGCGATTCGGATGCCGAGAAAATTTTGAGTTACGAGGGCGTCATTCTTGAGAAGAAGTTTCATATGATCATCAGTTTCGGCGCCATCAAGAAGGCGGTAACGCTCGCGAAGAAATATTTCAGGAATAAATTCCTGCCATCGAGCGCCGAAGAGCTTTTGAAGAGCGCGCTCGTGGATGCCGACCGGCGCGGAGAAAAACTGTTGGGGCCGGACCGCGTGATCGCGACCGCCGAAGCGAAGGTGAATATCCCCATGCACGAAGCGGGCGAGGCTGAGGCGAAACAGCTCTTGAAGCTCGAAGATACGATCCACGAACACCTTATCGACCAGGAAGAGGCGGTAAAAGCCGTAGCGGACGCACTACGTGAGTACCGAAGCGGACTCACGCGTCCCGGCGGGCCAATTGCGAGCTTCCTCTTTGTCGGGCCCACGGGCGTCGGTAAAACCGAGCTCGCGAAGACCCTAGCGAAGATCCAGTTCGGATCGGAAAAGCTCATGGTGCGGTTCGACATGACGGAATATCAGGATAAGCAAAGCTTTTATCGTTTTATCGGCTCGCCCGACGGCACGACGAGCGGCGCTTTGACCGATGCTATTTTGCAGAAGCCCTATAGCTTGATCCTGCTCGATGAGTTCGAAAAGGCGTATCCCGATATTTTAAACTTGTTTTTGCAGGTTTTGGACGACGGCCGGCTCACGGATAATCTTGCGCGTGTCGTCGATTTTCAGAACACCATTATCATAGCGACCTCGAACGCGCATTCGGATATCATCAACGACGCCCTGGCGCATGGCGAAACGATGATGCAGATCGCTGATTACTTGAAGACGAAATTGACGGACGTTTTCAAGCCCGAGCTCATTAACCGATTCTCGCGGGTCGTGATCTTCAAGAATCTCTCTCCCGCGGATCTCGAAAAGGTGGTTGCGCTCAATTTGCAGGATATCGTGCAGCTTGTGAAAAATCAGGGGATCACGATGAGTTTCGATGACACCGTTATCAAGCATCTCGCAAGGCTCGGATACGACCCGGCGTTCGGGGCACGTCCGCTGCGTCGCGTGATCGACGAAAAATTGCGTGCGCCTTTAGCGCAAAAAATACTCGAAAAGAAGGTATCAAAAGGAAGCCGCGTGAAACTCGTGTTTAACGGCGACGAGCTTGATTTCGCGCCCGTGGAACACTAAATCATTTCTCTAACGCGATGAGGATAAAAATCAATATATCGGTAAATAAAGTAATTCAGGTGCTTCTATTTTTCCTTTTTGTTTCAAACGCCGCCGGAGGCCTTTTGGAGCCGCTCTTTGCGGTGTTCGTGATAAAATCGCTTCTCGGGGCGACAATAAAAACTGTAGGGTTTGCCATAGCTATTTCCGCCGTCGCGAAATCCATTATCCAAATCCCGCTCGCGCGGCGGATCGATAGTCGGCGCGGCGAACGGGACGATTTTTATGTGATGGTCGCGGGCGCGATTGCAGCGGTTCTCTATCCGTTGGGGCTTCTATTCGTTCATTTCACCTGGCAGCTCTACTTGCTTTCGATATTGAACGGCGCAGGAACCGCTTTTTTCATGGCGGCCTATTATTCGCTTTTCTCGCATCATGTCGACCGGAACTCGCTCGCGTTTGAGTGGAGCCTCTTTAGCGTTGGAGGACTCACGCTTTCCATGGCGGTAGGCAGCGTAGTCGGTGGCATACTCGCGGATGCCGTAGGCTTTCAAGGAACATTTGTTTTCTCCGCAGTTTTTAATCTCGCGGCAGCGCTATTTCTTTTGTTCTTATATCCGCTCCTTGATGATTTCAAAAAGAAATCGTCGATCGAGAAAATGCCGATGCCGTAGGGGGTGGAAGCAAGAATTATGAATTATGAATAATGGGGGTAGGCCTACTTCCATCTGTCATCCCGGGCTTGACCCGGGATCCATGTCCGCGTTTTATACAACCCGGATCCCCGCCTTCGCGGGGAGGACCGCACTAATCGCGGTCGAATAAAAAAAGCCCACGATATTCGTGAGCAAGGATTGTTATGACAAGTCTAACGCGTTTGCCGCGACAAGATTTGCCAGTGAGATGCTTTCAGCACATTGTCCCAAAATGATATTTTCGATTTTTTCAGCTTTCTCGCCCCGCAATCCTGCGAGCTTGGTAAATTCTTTTGCAAATTCAAAAGACTTTTTAAGATGTTCGTCGAAGAGCTTGGTTAATTCGGGAGAAATCGCTACCTTCGGCATCTTTTTTTGCTTCTTCCCGCCACTTTCCCCGCGGTTTCGATTATCCATCAGCACTCCTTCTTGAAGTTGCTGGAATAAAGCGTATCACCATACAACCTTCATTGTCAAAGGAAAATAGTATAGTCAGAAATTTCGCGCTACAATAAATCTATGATTTCAAACCAATCCATCGCGAAAATTTTAAAAGAGATCGCGACGTACCTCGAGATGCAGGAGGTGCCGTTCAAGCCGCGCGCTTTTGAAAAAGTGGCGGAAGTAATAGGCGGACTCGAGGAAGAGGTTGGAGAAATATACAAGCGTGGCGGCGTGAAGGCGCTTCAGGAGATTCCCGGAGTTGGCAGGGGAATTTCGGAGAAGATAGAGGAGTTTTTAAAGACCGGGAAAATTAAGGATTACGAAGAGCTCAAGAAAAAAACGCCGGTTGACCTGTCTTCCTTGGGCGCGATCGAAGGATTAGGGCCGAAATCCATACAAAAGCTTTATAAAAAGCTTGGCGTGCGGGATATTAAAGATCTTGAGGCGGTTGCGAAGGCGGGTAAGATCGCAAAGCTCGAAGGATTCGGCGAGAAGAGCCAGGGAAAGGTTTTGAAGGGGATCGAATTTGCGAAAAAATCGGGCGGCAGGTTCGTTCTGGGGTTTATAGTGCCGCAGATACGCGCTATCGAAGCGCGTTTGCGTGGCGTTCGCGGTGTCGAAAAACTTATCGTTGCCGGTTCCGTGCGGCGCATGAAAGAAACGATCGGTGACGCGGATATTCTCGTAACCTCGAAAACGGCAAAGCCGATCATGGATTATTTCGTTTCCATGCCCGAGGTGGTGCGGGTGATCGCGCACGGCCCGACGAAATCGTCGGTAAAGATCCAATCGGGTTTGAATATCGATATGCGCGTGGTGCCAGCGGAGTCCTATGGCGCAGCCCTGAATTATTTTACGGGTTCAAAGGATCACAATGTTGCCTTGCGGCAGATCGCTATGAAGCACGGCTACAAATTGAACGAGTACGGCCTTTGGAAGGGGAAAAAGCAGATTGCGGGCGAGACCGAAGAAGATCTCTATGGGGCGTTCGGCATGGAATATATCGAGCCCGAGATGCGCGAGAATACAGGCGAACTCGAGCTTGCGAAGGAGCACAAGCTGCCGAAGCTCGTGGGTTATAAAGACCTGCGGGGCGATTTGCAGGTGCAGACCGACTGGACTGATGGCTCGGATTCGATCGAAAGCATGGCCAAGGCCGCGATTGCAAACGGCCTAAAATATATCGTGATCACCGATCACACGAAGCGGCTTGCGATGACCCACGGCCTCGACGAAAAGCGCATCGTAAAGCAATGGGCGGAGATCGACCGCGTGAATAAAAAACTCGCGGGGAAAATAAAAATACTCAAAGGCAGCGAGTGCGATATTTTAAAGGACGGCTCGCTTGATCTTGCGGATGCAACCCTCGCGAAATTAGATGTTGTCGGCGCGTCCGTGCATTCTTATTTTAATCTCACGGAGAAAGAGCAAACGGAGCGGGCGAAGCGGGCAATTGCGAATCCGAACGTAGACATTTTCTTTCACCCCACGGGCCGCATTATCAATCGCCGCGAACCGTACGCCATCGATATGGAAGAGATTATTAAAACCGCAAAAAAGACCGGCACGATTATGGAAATAGATGCTTTCCCCGACCGATCTGACCTAAAGGATGAATACATACGAAAATGCGTGGAGGCAGGAGTGAAAATGTCGATCGACTCAGACGCGCATTCGCCGACTCATTTTCCATATCTTGAATATGGCATAGCTCAAGCAAGGCGCGGCTGGGCGGAGCGAAAGGATATTATCAATGCTTGGCCCTTGGAGAAGATGCTGAAATTCCTGAAATAAAAATGAGCCGTCTTGCGGCTCATTGGTTTGTCGGGGGGAAAAGGATATATCCAACCGTGCCAAGTTCCTCTCGGACCCCGTCATTTTTTGTGTCATTCGTCCTTCTTCGCCAGTATCCTTCCCAGCCGGCAAGTAGTCTTTTCTCCCAACTGCCGCGTTTCACGTCCTTATAGATCTTGTTAGCGCAAGCACCGCCCGCCTGATGGTGCGCTTCGAAAACGATCTTGTTGCGATCGCGTATCTGAACGTGATAATGGAATCCGCTGTGATTCACGTAGGTGGCGGCTCTGATGCTCAGGCCATGTGTGACGATTCGATGCCGGTCGTTATCTTTCGTATGTTTACCCGCCAGATCGACGAGGCGGATCGCATGTTCAAAGTTCTTCATCTGTCGTTCGTCAAATCCCGTGATCTGGTAATCGAAACAGCGTTTTTTCTGTTCCTCAAGAACTTTTTCCTGATAATTTTTTTTGAAATCTCGGGCTAATTTTTCTCTATCCTTGGGTTTGAGGTGGTCCATGTCATACTCTTCCCCGGTTCCCGAGATAAGCCTGAACGGCATATGTCAGCTCCTTATATAAAAAGAATCTATTGTCAGACTATATCATTATTCGTATTCCGTCAAAACATGATATCATTGATGCATAACCCCTCCTCGCCAATCCGAACCAACTCAGCACGAGAAACCCCCCACCAAAAAGCAGGTGGTGGCTGGTTTTGTCGTTTACCGGAGAACCTCGGAGGGTACGAAATTTTTACTCCTCTATCGGCGGGGGAATTACTGGAATTTTCCAAAAGGCCACTTTGAGCCGGGCGAGCGGAGCATCGATACCGCACTCCGCGAACTTGAAGAGGAAACGGGCATAAAAAAAACGGAGCTGCGCATCGCTCCGAATTTCCGCGCCTACGAGCGTTTCTATTTCAAGATCGGCAATCAGGGTATTTATGATACCGTGATTCTTTTTCTCGCCGAAACCCATAAGGCGGATATTAGGATCGATCCGCGGGAACACAGCGGCTTTGCCTGGTTCTCGTACCAGGACGCACTGAATATTTTGGGGAAAAAATATGCCGATACGAGGAAAGTGCTGAAACAAGC
>JBGPNL010000042.1:0-8132 GCA_041487555.1 Minisyncoccia bacterium
CCAATGGCTGTGTCCTGACATGCCCTCATTATACAAATTTTTGACCTAGACACAAAAACTAAAAATATTTTTTATCCGTGATACCCAGACTGTGCACAAAAAACCTTGAAACATAAAGGATTCCAAGCTAGGCTCAGAATAATGGTCCCGTTAGAGATAATCCATCTGCTGCCGGGCTTGAATCTCTAGAACTACATTTATGCATCAATTAAAGGTCTTACGATATACAAACGGAAGCACCTGCCTGCGCAGGCAGGCAAGCGCTTCCTATCTCTAACGGGATGGCGGAACTGCAAAAACCGGGCGATCTTCAGGCGAAACTCGCGAAATTGAGAAGCGAGGGCGAAGAACGCGCGGCTGCGCGCCTGGCCGAACAGCTCGGTCTCCAATACGCCGACCTTACGAAGGTCCCGACCACCGTCGATGCCCTGCGGCTTATTCCCGAAGATCTTGCTCATGATGCAAAAATTGCCGCGATCGAGATTAGGGGGAGAAAAGTGGCCGTTGCCGCCTTGAACCCGGAACTTCCGGCGAGCAAAAAGGTAGTGAACGATCTTATCGCAAAAAAATATGAAGTGAAAACATTCGTTGCGTCCAAGAACGGTCTCGAGCAGGCCTGGCGGCTCTACCGATTCGTAAAGAGCGAAGCAGGCGATATTACGGGTACGGTAAAGATCGAGGCGAAGCGCCTTGAGGATCTTACGCAGCGGCTTACGAGCTTCGTCGC
Organism: Minisyncoccia bacterium; assembly: GCA_041487555.1. GTDB lineage: Bacteria > Patescibacteriota > Minisyncoccia > UBA6257 > 2-01-FULL-56-20 > DATLTV01. The sequence goes on from JBGPNL010000042.1 coordinate 728, forward strand.
CATCCAGGAAGAAATAAAAAAATTGGATTTCGTCAAAATCACGCCGATTCCGATCATCGAAATCTTTTTGGCGGGCGCGCTTTCGATCAAGGCCTCGGACGTTCATCTCGAGTGCGGAGAAAAGAACGCGAAAATAAGATTACGCGTCGATGGCCTGCTCCATGATGTGTTCGACGCGTTGCCGCTTGAAAATTACGCATCGCTCGTTTCGCGACTCAAACTTCTTTCCGGATTGAAATTGAATATCAAAGACATTTCCCAGGATGGCCGGTTTACTATCAAGCTTGGCAGAAAAGAAGTCGAAGTAAGAATCTCGATCATCCCGTCGGAATTCGGCGAGAACGCCGTGATGAGAATTCTCGATCCTGAAGTTACCTCAATTGGCCTCGCGAGCCTTGGTCTTCGCGAGGACGATCTTGCGATCGTCGACCGGCAGATCGCGAAGCCGAACGGGCTGATACTCAATACGGGGCCGACCGGTTCCGGAAAAACGACCACGCTCTATGCGTTTCTTAGACACATTAATAATCCCGAAGTGAAGATCATCACCCTCGAAGATCCGATTGAATACCGTCTCGAAGGCGTAGAGCAGACGCAAGTCGATGCCGATTCCGGATACACCTTTGCGAACGGGCTCAAGGCCATCGTGCGGCAGGATCCGGACGTGGTTTTGGTCGGCGAGGTGCGCGATCTTGAGACGGCGGACATTGCCTTGCAGGCATCGCTCACCGGACATCTCGTGCTCTCAACGCTCCACACAAACGATGCGATTGGCGCCATCCCGCGGCTTTTGAACCTCGGCGTAAAAATCGTGAGTATCGGGCCGGCCTTAAATCTCGTCATCGCCCAAAGGCTTGTGCGGAAACTTTGTCCGGATTGCAAAAAAGCAGTACCGGTGACCGTAGAAACAAATGAGCGGCTGAAGAAATTTTTCAGTACGTTGCCGAAACGCGTGGACCGCGCGAAATTCGAGAAATATGCGTTATACGAACCGGTAGGTTGCGATAAGTGCAGCCACTTCGGTTATAAAGGTCGGATAGGAATTTTTGAATTCTTCGAAGGCGGCCTTCATCTCGAAGAGGTGATTTTGAAAGATTCTTCCGAAGTCGCGCTCAAAAAGATCGCGGATGAGCAGGGGATGGTCACCATGCAGCAGGACGGCATCTTAAAAACGCTGCTTGGCGAGACAAGTTTTGACGAAGTAGAATCGATTACAGGAAAAATCGAATGGCCGGGCTAACTAAAAACCGAAAACTAAAAACAAAAAACGTGAAATGTTTTAAGTCTTTAGTCTTTGGTTTTGAGTCGCGCCTTGCGCGCAGATAGTTTCCTCAAACCTGGGGGCAAAATCCTTGGAAAGGAAGTTGTGTGTCTCTTCTCAATAAATGAAAAGAGGTTAGAATGACTTCGAGGAGTGGACTCGCCGAAACCAGTCCATCCTAAAAATCTAGAATTCATTCCCGCCCCCAGATTTGAAGAAGCTATCGCGACTTGGTACGTGGGTATGGTAGCATAAAATTTATCGTTTGTCAACCCCCACACCAATAGCAGGACATAATGTATATAAAACCAACATTTACAAGCTTTTTGACCATGCGGTCGTCTTTTAAAAATATCCCAAAAAATTTAGTCCACCCTGCTATCGGTGCAGGGGTCAGGCACCTTGTGCAATCTTAAGAAATATGAAAAACACTAAAAAAATTGAACCGCATGACGATCAGAACTTCGATCAAGCGCTCCGGCCGACGAAATGGGACGAATATGTCGGCCAGGAAAAAATAAAGAATAATTTACGCGTCATTATCGATGCGGCAAAGAAACGAGGAGAATCGGCCGATCATATGCTTTTCTCGGGGCCTGCGGGTCTCGGAAAAACGACGCTCGCATATCTCGTTTCCCGCGAACTCGAATCTTCGGTAAAAACGACCTCCGGCCCGGCGCTTGAAAAGACGGGCGATCTTGCCGCGATCCTTACGAATCTCGAGCCAGGAGAAATTTTATTCATCGATGAGGCGCATCGCATCAACCCGCTCATCGAAGAGGTACTTTATCCGGCGATGGAATCGCGGAAGCTGCATTTGGTCGTGGGAAAGGGGCCTTCGGCGCGGACCCTGAGCCTCGATTTGCCCGCATTTACTTTAATCGCCGCGACCACGCGCGAAAATTTGCTTTCACAGCCATTGCGTTCCCGTTTCGGCGCGACGTTGCGGCTCAACTTTTACGATGTGCATGATATAAAAAAAATCGTCGGGCGTTCGGCAAAACTTTTAAACATCAAGATAACGCCGGAAGCAGTGGATATTTTGGCGCGTGCTTCCCGCGGTACGCCGCGCGTCGCGAACCGGCTCCTAAAACGCGCTCGCGATTACGCCGAAGTGCAGGACAAACATATTATCGACGAAATGGGTGCGCGGAAGGCGCTTGAAATGCTCGAAATCGACGAAGTAGGCCTCGAACCGCAGGATCGAAGGCTCCTCGAGATCATCATTAATAAATTTAACGGCGGTCCGGTGGGCATCAACACCCTTTCGGCGGCGCTTTCCGAAGAAAAAGGCGTGATCGAGGATATTTACGAACCGTATTTAATGACGCTCGGATTTCTGCAGCGTTCATCTGCCGGCCGCATTGTGCTCCCGCCCGCATACGAGCATCTCAAGCACCGGAAGCCGAGCGAGTTGCTGTAGTTGCAAAAACCGGTTTTTCCTGGCATAATAACCACGGCTTAGTTGTATTTTGAGGAGATTGGCGTGGACGAAGAAAAACTGCTTCAGGAGCTTTTCGATCGTTATGATATCGCGAAGCATCACCGGAGATTTATAGAATCGCGCCTTGATAGTCTGGGCCGATGGCACTATCCCACAAAGTTGCATTCTATACGCGTTTCCGATTATGCCGCGAGGATCGGCGAACATTGCGAAATACCGGGCATAGAGCCCAAGCCGCTTTTCTGGGCAGGATCGCTGCACGATATCGGCAAAGAACGGGTCAGGCTCGAACTTCTCGAACGGAAAGATTTCTTCAGCGCCGCCGATTATGAGGAAATAAAGGCGCATGTGGAACATACCTATTGGATCCTTAAAGATATGCACCACATGACCGCCCACATAGATATCGGTCACCACCTGCATGGGCGCGATCCGTATCCGAAGCAGCTTCCGCAATTGCCCGACTATTTAATTCCCAAAAAGGGGCTGATCGATATATATCGACGCCTCCTCGCGCTCGCCGACTACTACGATACGCTTTTGACGCGTAACGACCGTTTGAAATTCGGCAAAACGCTTTCTCCCCAAGAAAAGCGCGAGCAATTCTTGCGCGACAACGTCGATCAACTCGAACTTGTTTTAAAGCTTGAGGAGAAAAAAGTTTTGACTTTTCAAGCATAGCCGCCCCCCCCATCGGGCGGCTTTATGTTTTCTTTATCCCCGTTTCGTATCCTTGGGATATGGTCTATATCAACGAATGGCTGCCGAATCCGACGGGATCGGATACGCGGGGCGAATGGGTCGAGTTATATAACAATGGCGCTACGGGCGCGAGTTTGAGCGGCTGGATTTTAAAAACGAGCGGTGCAAGCAAGGCGAAATTAAGCGGCACGATCGGTGCGGGCGAATATCTGGTTCTGAAACGCAGCACCACGAAATTAGTTTTGAAAAATACCGACGAAAAACTTTTTCTCTACGACGCAGGCGGGAAATTGATGGATCAATCGGCATTCGTGGGTGCCGCGACCGAGGGGAAAAGCCTCTCCCGTATTTCTGCTAACGAGCTAACGAGCTATAGGGCTAATGAGCTGTATCTATGGGCCGACCCCACGCCCGGCGCGGCGAATAAGGTTTCGTTCGACGCGAGCATTATCCGAAACACGTATCCCGTAGGCGTGTCGCTCAATAAAAATCTGGGAATTGCGGAATTTTCTGGGCTCATCCTCTCAAGCGCGCTTGCCATAACCGCGTTCGTTGTGTTTGCATTAAAGAAACATGAAACCCTTTCGAAGCTTTTCTTTGCACGAGACGAAGAAATTTGGTGAAGCGCTCGCAAAGAAAATAGCGAAGCGCGGTCTACAAAAAAAAGCCGCAGTGCTTGCGCTCTCGGGCGAGCTTGGCACGGGAAAAACCACCTTCGTGCAAGGATTTTTCAAGGGGCTTGGGTCAAGGAAAAGATCACCGAGCCCCACGTTCATTATTATGCGGCGTACCGCCCTGCCTTCCTCCGCTAAAGCTTCGGCGGGCAGGCGTGCTAAGAAATTTTCGAATGTATTTCATGTGGACGCCTATCGTATCAAAAAATCAACCGAACTAGGTTCCCTGGGTCTTAAAGAAATCTTTTCCGATCCGCGCAATATCGTACTTATCGAATGGGCGGAGAATATAAAAAAGATTTTACCTAAGAATACAACGTGGGTGAAATTCCATCATGGCGAAAAAGGAAATCAGCGAACTATCTTTTTCGTTGCGTAATTAAATAAAAAACGGACCTCATCGAGCTGAGTGCCCGTTATTTTTCGGGAGGCCCGGCACGCACTATAGGCCAGACGAGGCGAGAAAGTTGCACCGAGCTTGCGATGAAAAGCGTTAAAAATATGACAAAGATAATTCTGCGATATTCCGACCAGCCAGGGAGGTGTCCAAGGTCATCTACCATACTGAGTATCGGGAGTACTACGAGGGTATAGATTGTTCCATAGACGACTAGAGCGATCCTATTCAGTTCTTTCGGGGGCATAGATTATCCTCGCCGTGCGCTTCCCAAAGGATAGCAACTATCTGGTATTATTAAAAGGCAAAATGAAAACCCTCCTTCTCATCGACGCGAATTCGATCATCCACCGATCGTTCCACGCCTTACCACCCTTGACCACAAAGGACGGGAAGCCCGCGCAAGCGATCTATGGCATCGGGAGCATCCTGTTAAAGCTCTGGCGTGACGGGCGGCCGGAATACGCCGCGGCGCTGTTCGACAGGCCGGAGCCGACGTTCCGCAAAAAGATGTATGTGGAATACAAAGCGCAGCGTCCCGCGGCACCGACCGAGCTCATTTCGCAGATCATCGAGGCACACAATATTTTCCCCGCGTTCGGGATAAAAACGTTCGAGAGGCCGGGATTTGAGGCGGATGACCTGATCGCGACCTTCGCCGAAAAATTCAAAAAAGAAAAGGACGTACAGGTCGTTATTTTAACCGGCGACCGTGATACACTGCAGCTCGTCGAGGGAGAAAAGGTGGTCGTACGCACATTCAAGACCGGCGTGAGCGAAACATTGACATACGACGAGGCGGCAGTCAAAGAAAAATACGGGCTTCTGCCGAATCAGCTCATCGACTACAAAGCGCTTGTCGGCGATCCGTCGGATAACATCAAGGGCGTCCCCGGCGTGGGGCCGAAAACCGCGACGTAATTATTGCAAAGATTCAAAACGCTCGAAAACATATTCAAGAACGTGAAGGGCGATCCGAAACTCGAAAAGCGACTCGGACCTTTTAAAGAAGAGGCGGAACTTTCGAAGAGCCTTGTCATTCTGCGGAGAGATGTTCCTGCCGAGATAAAATCGATTGAGGATATCAAGATCGAAAACAGCGATGTTTCCATAAAAAAATATTTCGAATCGCTGGGATTCAACGCGCTTATAAAGCGGCTTGAGGGAGAGAAGGATATAAAAGTGTTTGCCGAGCCGCCTGCCCGGCCAGGGAAGCCGAAAAAGAAAGCGCAGACACCGATGTTTTAGTCAGTCAAAGCATTTTGTCATCTTCGGGTTTGGCCCGAGCCTGCCTGCCGGCAGGGATCCATGCTTTCGTACGAATGCTTTAGAAGTGTGGGTCCCTGCCTTCGCGGGGATGACCGCGCTGAACCCGGTCATTTTTACCAATTCAATCCCGCGTGATATTATAAATACAAAGACGAAAAATCATGGATAAAACACCGGCACTTGCAAGCATAAAAGATGTATTCAAATGGCGGGAGATGCGGCTCGTGTGGGTTTTGCTTGGGCTTCTCGTCGTCGTGTTCGTCGTGGAGTACAACTATTTGACGACTATTGCACTCGTGATCCAAGCGGTCGCGCTTACCGCGATCGGGCTCGTCGTTTTCTTCAGTGTATTTCAGGCGGCGAAGACCGATCGCTCGACAAGCATCGAGCGAAATGAGCTGCAGAGTATTTTGTTCGGCCTCGAGGACGCCCTTATCGTGTACGACAGGAATTTCAATGTCTTGTTCTTCAATCCTGCCGCCGAGAAATTATTTCTCATAAACGTAAAGGCGATCATAGGGCATCAGTTCCAGCCCCAGGATGTCGAAAAAGCGGGATATCGCCTTCTTACGCAAGTTATTTTCCCGTCCCTCGCGCCGAGCGTCGTGAACCGCTCCGGTTCCGGAGAGTATCCGCAGGTCGTCGATCTTTCGTTTACCGACCCGCCGCTCGAGTTGCGCACCTTCACCTCTCCGGTGAATGACGAGAAAGGCGAGCCGATCGGTTTTATGAAGATCATCCGCAACCGCACCCGTGAACTTTCGCTCATAAAATCAAAAAATGAATTTTTGACCGTGGCATCGCACCAGCTCCGGACGCCGCTTACCGAAATCAACTGGGCGCTTGAATCCCTGAACGGAGACACGACCATCAACGAAAACAGCAAAAGCATCGTCGAGCATGCGCTTGCGGCCTCGAAGGAGCTTTTGAAGATCGTGGAAGATCTTTTGAACGTGGCGAAGATCGAAGAAGGCCGTTTCGGCTACAACTTCGAGCAGGAGGATATTTTGACGTTCCTAAACGGCCTTCTCGCGCAAATTGTCCCTTTGGCGCGGCGTCAGGGGATCAAAATGTATTTTGACCGTCCCAAGGATGCGTTGCCACCGGCGATCATCGATCCGCAAAAACTCTCCCTTGCGGTGAATAACCTGCTCGTGAATTCCGTGCGTTATAACGTCGATAACGGCGAGGTGGTAGTGAAAGTGGAGAAACAAAAGGATAAGCCGTTTATCGAAGTGAGCATCAAAGATACCGGGATAGGGGTGCCGAAAGACGCGATACAGAATCTCTTTAAAAAATTCTTCCGGTCCGATAACGCCTTGAAGGCAAACACCGAGGGCTCCGGACTCGGCTTGTATATCGCGAAGAATATCATTCAGGCGCATGGCGGAGAGATCAAGGTTGATTCGGAGATCGGACGCGGGACTGTTTTCTCGTTCACGCTTCCCACCGACCCCGCGCTTGTTCCGAAGCATGAGGCGTCATTGGAAGAATAAACATGCCGGGGAGTTATTGTGTGATTGGTTATTAAGTGATTATTATTAATGCAATCGCCAATATAACCCAATAACTTAATAACTAACAACCAAATGAACTCTCCCAAATATATCTTCGTCGTCGGTGGCGTGATGTCTGGTGTCGGCAAGGGCATCGCTTCC
>JBGPNL010000043.1:0-8120 GCA_041487555.1 Minisyncoccia bacterium
CCAGGCTTGGAAGCTCAACATCTGTTTGTCTTTCCAAATCAATTTCTCTAGTGGTCGGGAATTTTCCTAATTTGCGAATTAACCCTATGACTTTCTCAATGAAAAGCTCGTCGGCGTATGCTCCCTTAAGCTGATTAGGCACAAATCCAGCCTCTTTTTGTGCGTCGCCGAATCGAGCCCAATATTTATTCAAGTCATGAGATTTTATTCCGGTCTCCTTTTCAAATCTGCTCATACCCAACGGTTTTCCACCGTTTTCTTTTGCGGTACGCTTTATCTCTTCTAAAATTTGTTGCTTTGTAGCCATTTATTATTTTTTCTTCTTTACCTCTATCCCCAGCTCATCCAACTGTTTTTTATCCACTTCCGCGGGCGAGCCCATCATGGGATCGAAACCTTCGCCGGTCTTCGGGAACGCTATCACCTCGCGGATATTCGGCTCGTTCTCAAGGAGCGAGACAAAGCGGTCGAGTCCCCAAGCGATGCCGCCGTGCGGAGGCGCGCCAAAGCTCAAGGCATCGAGCATGTGGCCGAAATTTGCGCGGATGCGTTCTTTTTCGAAGCCCATCACTTCGAACACGGCTTCAAGCGCTGCGGGTTTGTGGTTGCGGATACTGCCGCCGCCGATCTCGAGACCGTTCATCGCCACGTCGTATTGCGTGGTTAAAATTTCTGCGATATTTTTCTTCGCCATTAAATCGTCCATGTATTCCGGCTTGGGCGCGGAAAATGGGTTGTGGGTAAAGGTCCAACCGCCGCCGTCCGCCTTCTCGAAGAACGGGAAATCGATCACCCAGCAGAATGCGAGGAGGTTCGGGTCATTTTTGTCCGTGCGGATGTCGGGCCTGTCAGTGCCATACTTTTCCATTGATTCTTTATATGAGATACGCGGAAACGGGATCGCCTGGATCTTTTTCGTGGGATAGAGGGTTTTCACGAGGTGGATCAAAAGTTCTTCGTTTATGCGCATCACGTCCTCGCGCTCGACAAAACTTATCTCCATATCAAGCTGCGTGAATTCCGGCTGGCGGTCGCCACGGGTGTCTTCGTCGCGAAAACAGCGCGCAATCTGGAAATACTTCTCGACGCCCGCGACCATGAGCAGCTGCTTATATTGCTGCGGCGACTGCGGTAAGGCGTAGAACTTCCCATTCCAGATCCTCGAAGGCACTAAGTAATCGCGCGCGCCCTCCGGCGTGGATTTCGAGAGCACCGGCGTCTCAACTTCGATAAATTCGCGGTCGTTCAAAAAATCGCGGATGAACTTGATGATCTTGTGCCGGGCGATAAGATTTTTCGTGAGCCGTTCGCGGCGCAGGTCGAGATAGCGATATTGAAGCCGCGTTTCTTCGTTGATCTCATAGCCAGTTGTGTCAACGGAAATTGGCATCGCCTCAGACGCATTTAAAATTTCGAGCCCGGTTGCGCTCACTTCGTATTTGCCCGTCGCCATCTTTTCGTTCACGAGCTTCGGCGGCCGCGCCTGCACCTTACCCTTGAGCTTCACCACATACTCGAGCCGCAGCTCTTTCGCACTCGCGACGTTCGGCCCAAGCACCACCTGTGCCAAGCCGCTCCGGTCACGAAGGTCGATAAAGACGAGCTTGCCGTGGTCGCGCCGGGCATGCACCCAGCCCATGAGTTCTACCTCTTCATTTTCCTTGCTAATGATGTCTATTATATTGCTTCGCATAGTGGCAAAATCAGCGATGAATTATGAATAAAGAATAATGAATGATGGAATTCGAATTAAAACCCATTATTCATAATTCTTCATTCTATAAACAGAAGTATACGCTCATTTACTCCAAAAAGAAAACCCCAACTATAATGTCGGGGCTTATCTAAACAAACGAAAGCCATTTGCGATAGCGAGGAACTTCTCCATGCACCGCCTTCACAAATGTGTCGCGGATGAGCGAGGTAATGTGACCGGCCTTTCCATTTCCGAACTTATGCGAATCGATCCGAGAAACCGCCGCGATCTCGGTAGCAGTTCCCGTAAGGAACGCCTCATCGGCACGAAGGAGTTCCGCGGGTCGGACTTTTTCCTTAAACGCAACTGCGATCCCCAAATCTTTCGCGATCTTGATTACGGACGCACGCGTAATTCCGGGGAGGATGGACGCCGAGCTGGGAACAATAAGTTTTCCGTTTTTCACGAAAAAGATGTTCTCCCCCGCGCCTTCGGCAACAAAACCATCTTTGTCCAGCATGAGCCCCTCGCCGAAACCTCTCCGGTGCGCGTCGAAGGACACGAGAACCGACGTTGCGTAGTATCCGCCGATCTTCAGTCCCGGCGCGACTGAGGATGGATTAAAACGCGTGTAGGGAGAAACGGTAAGCGATATCGGTTTGTCGCCGAGGTACGCGCCCCAGGGACGCACGGCGACCGCGACGTGCGCCTTTTCGGGAAGCGGCACGAGCCCAAGGCCGGAATCATAGAAGGCAAGCGGCCGGATATAACACTCGGAAAGGTTATTTTTGCGAACCGTTTCGAGGATCGCATCCGCAAGTTCGCGCTTGCTCCAAGGAATGTTCATGTGCAACGCTCTCATGCCCCGGAAAAACCGATCGACGTGTTCACGCAACCGAAAAACAGCCGAGCCATCTTTCGTTTGGTACGCGCGGACCCCTTCAAAAACGCTCGTTCCATAATTCAGCCCGTGCGCAAGCAAGGGAAACGTTGCGTTCTTTTCCGGAATGAATCTTCCGTTATGCCAAATATATTGCATGGCTTTCCTCAATAAAATCTGTATGCTAAAGTAATACTATTATAATGCTTACCTTTGAACAAATGGTTACGCGGCTTCTCATCGCTCTCGCCCTGGGAGCACTCATCGGATTGGAGCGGGAGGCTGTCGGCAAAGACGCCGGGATCCGGACAGCGATGCTCGTCACCGCCGGCGCGGCCGTCTTCGCCATGATCTCGATCCTTATGCCGTACATCGCGCAGGTTCCGCCAGAAGAAATAAAAAATACGCTGCCGGACAGGATTATTTCGAACATCGTCGTGGGCGTGGGCTTCCTCGGCGGCGGCATCATCTTCAAAACCACCGATCATGTGAGGGGGCTCACGACTGCAGCGGTCATCTGGGTTGCCGCAGCGATCGGGACCCTCGTCGGCATCGGTCTTATCCCCTTCGCAACGGTTACCGCGATACTCACGACTTCTATGCTCTACATCCTGCGCAAAGTCCACCTCTACGAACATATCCGGCCGGGACACAAGATACACGAGAACGAAAACGAGTAGCGCTTGGCATACTTTTCCTACCCGTAGCCAAAGGGCCTAACAGGCAGAAAAAGATGCCTCGCTTCTGTGGGAAACCAGTAAAAAAATCAGCCGATTTGGTTCGGCTGAAATGTTTCATTGAGGAGACTTGCCCATTAACCTGAGAAGATCGCCGGCCTCCATCCCTTGCAAGGCGTCCAGACCCAGAACGTTGATCTTCGGTTTTTCGGCAGAAATCGGAGCGTTGTCATGGAAATTCGTGATGTCTCCGAAGCGCTCCGTGTAGATCTCGTCGATCAGTCGTGTATAAGTGGCCGTTACGCTATCCTTCTCGCAACATAATCCCCAGAATGCGTGCCTCAGGGCGTTTTTATCGAAGTCTTTCCGCGACCTAATGATCTCGAGAACCCTATCCTTTTGGTACAGAATAGGAGAATAAGCGAGAATATCGCTAAGCTGATAATCGGTGGGGTGATTAGCGAAGATTTCCTGCGCCGCCCTTTCCCTGTCTGTATCGCGCGGGGCGAAAATGAGGATATCTCTCCGATACTTTTCGTGCTCCTCACGCCGCTGCAATATGTCAATGATATCTTGTGCATATGCGGCCAGGTGCTTCCTACAAAAATCGTCGAACTCTTTGCATCTATCTTTCGCCGAATCCAATCTGCCCAAGAGCTCGTGGAATTCTTCGTCGCTCGCTTTCCGTTTATAGATTTCCCATGCGGATGTCTGCACCAGATCCGATCCATAGACGATCATCCTCGCAAGCATCGACATCTTGTGGTCGCCTCGCCGCAATATTTCCACAGCCGCGAACTCTTTGTACACCTCAACCTTGTCGTTATACGTATCGTCGTACACTTGATTATAGATGTCGTCCGTCGTTGGCTCTTTCTCCAGGTACGCAAGCCACAGGGCCTCGGGAGAAACCGCCTTATCGATGGGTACCAACCCCTGCCCCTGGCTCTGACAAAGCGCCAGGCCGGGAGCGAAAAGCGCGGCAAGCGCGAAAAAAACAAGTGCTAATTTCTTCATTGATGCCTCCGTTCGGATGGAAACGTAACTGACGACAATCTACATCAATATGGGAAATAAATCAATCTATGCGCGAAGATTGAGATTCGCGCGCTCCCCTCTGTCGTTCCCGCCTTGAGCGGGGATCCAGGTTTTATTAAATGGAACGATCGTCCCATTTAATAAAAAGGGGGCTGAATCCCGGCCTTCGCCGGGATGACTTGCACGATTCGCGAATCATGTACTATCACGGAGATCCCGGATAAATTATTTCATAATTTTCCGGGATGATTTTATTCGCAATTGCGAATAAAATCACTTTTCGATCAAATGCCCGTAACGAAGATAGAACTGTTTTTTCACGAACTCAACGACGAAAAGATAAATAACAACGACCACGGAGATGGCAAACATCGGCCGCAGTCCGAAGCGGGCGAATCCGAAAAGATGTCCGAACGGCATGTAGGGTATGAGCCAGGCGGCACCAACCACTCCGAAGGACGCAAGCACCAGGGCCAGGCTCGGACGGCTCTTAAAGAAACTCTCCCGGCTCCGGATAACGCCCACCACAAGCGTTTGCGTGGCGATCGATTCCAGAAACCACCCCGTCTGGAACGATGCGCCGGTGAAGCCGAATCCCCAAAGCAGGATAAAAAATGTGGCGACATCAAAGAGCGAGCTCAAGGGCCCAAAGATGATCATGAACCGCTTCATGAATCCCAAGTCGAACTTTTTTGGTCGTTTCAAAAATGATTCATCGACGTTATCGAGCGGGATCGCAAGCTGCGAGGAATCGTAAAGGAAATTATTCAATAAGATCTGTGTGGGGAGCATCGGCAGGAACGGCAGAAAAAGCGACGCGATCGGCATGCTGAACATATTACCGAAGTTCGATGAAAGCGCCATCATCAGATACTTAAACGTGTTCGCGAACGTCTTCCTCCCCTCGACAACACCTTCAATAATGGGATTCAATCCTTTCCGCAATAAAATGATGTCGGCCGTGTCTTTTGCGATATCAACCGCATTCTCCACGGAGATGCCGACATCCGCTTCCTTCAAGGAAAGTGCATCGTTTACGCCATCACCCAAATAACCGACCACATGGCCGTTCGCGCGCAACGCACGGATGATCATTTGTTTTTGTTCGGGAGAAACGCGGGTAAAAATATTCGCCGTTTCCACTTTCTGCCTGAATTCATGATCGCTCAAACCAACGAGCTCGTCCCCTTTTATCATCCCCCTTATCTCGAAATTGATATCGCGCGCCACTTTTTCGGTCACGAGATGGTTATCCCCCGTAATGATCTTGATATCCACATTGTGCTCGAACATTTTTCTGATCGTCTCTTTCGCGCTCCGCTTGGGCGGATCGAGAAACGCAAGGAAACCAATGAATGCCATTGCATGTTCGTCGGTCTTGGAATAAGCGCTTTTCTTTTCTATTTTTTTTATCGCGAGCCCCAGCACGCGAAAACCATCTGCCGAAAGTTTTTCATACTCATTATTTATTTTTTTTCTTAATCCCTCCGTCAATTCCTTCGCCACAGCGCCGTACGAAGTGGAAATCTTCAATATCTCTTCCGGTGCCCCCTTTGCGATGAGCATCGTCTGACTGCCCCGGCGCACGACGACCGAATCCCTGCGCCGTTCGGCGTCAAACGGCATCTCATCTACCTTCTCCCAGCCATTTGTATCCAACTTCTTATAATCCTGTATCGCGCGCTCAAGAATATCGCGCACGTTCGTAAGATGCAGGCTCGAAAGGTATGCCCAGAACAGTACTTCGTCGCTCTCGCGCCCCAGGCCGTCAAGGTGCTGGATAAGATCAATGCGATCCTCGGTCAAAGTTCCCGTCTTATCAGTGCAGATAAGATCGATACTCCCGAAATTGTGGATCGCGGAAAGATTCTTCACGATCACGCCGCCCTTCGACATGGTGAGCGCGCCCTTCGCGAGATTCGCGGTAATGATCATCGGCAAAAGCTCGGGGGTGAGCCCCACCGCGATCGCGACGGCGAACAAGAAGATCTCAAGCGCCGGCTTTTGTTCGAAAAAGATATTAAGGAGAATAATGGCGAGCACCAGGAAAAGAGTTAGGCGGAAAATGAACAAACTGAAATCTTTGATGTTCTTTTCGAATTCGGTAGGCGGCTCGGCGTCCTTAAGCTTCGTCGCGATATCGCCTATCTTTGTTCGCTGACCCGTTGCGACTGCCACCGCAAGCGCCCTTCCCGAAACGACGCTCGTCGCCATATACAACATTCTTTGCTCCCCTGGCTTTACCGACTTCTCCGCGGGCAGGGATTCGCCGGTCAAAATACCTTCATTCACGAACATGTCTTTCTCTTCAAGCAAAACACTGTCGGCGGGAACCAAATCTCCTGCCGTAAGCTCGAATATATCTCCCGGAACCACCTCGTCGGTTTTCCGTTCTTTCACTTCGCCGTTCCGGTATACCGCTGCCGTAATATTTACCCGTTCTTTCAATTTTTCCGCAGCCTGTCCCGATTTATAGGTATTAAAAAAATCGATCACCGTACTTCCGACGACAATCAAAAGAATAGTGATTGAATTAAAAAACGATCCCAAGAGCCCGGAAATGACCGCGGCGATGATGAGCAGGATAAGGATCGGGCTCTTGAATTTTGAAAGCAGAAGGAAGAGTGGGTTGATTTTTCGTTTCCCGCCGATCTCGTTCGCGCCGAATAGTTCAAGGCGCTTCGCCGCTTCCTGTGTCGAAAGACCGCTCTTCGAAGTTTCGAGTAGTTTAAAAATTTCCTCTGAAGATTTGCCCGTAAGTTCCTGGAGGGTGATATTCGCTCGCATATATTCATTATCGGCGATGTATACCCGCCCCGCAACCCAAGAAACGAAAAACCCGGCGTGTTGCGCCGGGTTAATCATGTTGCTGGCAATCCGTAAGCCGGATTCTGTCTTGCCCTTGCGGGCAGGGCGACCATTTATCTGGGCCTTTGATTGCTCGCAGGCTCAAGCGGCACTTCCAATCTTTCGACTGGACACGACCTTGCACCCAGTAAGGATTTTGCCGTTTCATTTCCGCCTTTTTATCTCTATAGCGGAACTGGACCGACTACGTTGAGATCGGGTCCTCCAGATCCTTTCGAATCTGGACGTTTCTGCTCGCACCTCTATTCTTACGAACGGCGGCTGTTAGCCGCTACTTGTTTATCTTTGCTTGCGCAAAGAGAGTGTCCGGACTTTCCTGTCCGACGTTACGTCGGACCGATCGCCTAAATTACCAACGTGATTATTATACCATAGTTATAAAAAAATGGAAGTCTCTCCAAAAACAGAACGCCTGGACAAAAATCGATTTCTCTGGTAATATCTTCCCAGCTTCTTAACATGAGGAATACCAAATGAACACCGCATCTGAAGCATTGCAGTTTTCAGGGAACCGATCCCTTTCCACATACACGACGGGCGAAACAAACGGCCGCGAAGTAGTTCGCTGCCTATCCTGCCGCCTTGTACAATACCGGACGAAAACCGGCAACTGCAGAAGATGCAAAAACGCGCTGCCCGAAATATTCACGTATGCGATACCCGAGACGCCTCCCGACACCGGAGCAGATCCGCTGAACCCGCCCGACATCCTAATGATGAGTTGGGTCATAATGGAAACGCTGATCGCCGATCGCCAGAAAATCACAGATCCCCCGCAAGCGTTTATCGCTTTGAGAGAAGAACGACATACGAAAAGCGCGAACCGGCTCGCCATAGAGACCATCGGCGAACGAGTCCGCACGCTCCGCGAAAGGCGTGGCCTTACCCAAGTGCAATTACAGAAAATGTCGAGGGTCAGTCGCTCATATCTTTCACGAATCGAATCTGGGCAGATGACCCC
>JBGPNL010000044.1:0-8003 GCA_041487555.1 Minisyncoccia bacterium
AACCGGTCGCGCGCCTCGAATTCAACGGCAATAAAGAAATTAATTATAACCATAACGGCACCGGTCACGCCAACCCATAAAAGATCGCCCAATCCTCCAATCTGGGTGATCCCGGAAAAATTATTGAAATGGAGGATCAGCGGGCTGCTTATGTCGCGCAGTACCGCATACGCCCATATGGCGCCGCCCAAAATAAAAAGGAGGCTCGACACAAAAACACCGCTGATTATTTTATATTGCATTATCTTTTGAGGCATAGTGGTGCGGATACGCATTATTCCCCCCTCAGGATCGAGGCGGCTTTTTCCGGTTCGACAACATTGATATCAATACCGGTCGAAAGCTCGAATCCCGCCTCGATCGAGATCTTGGGGAAGACCTCTATGTGCCAATGGTGAAAACCGTAGCGGCCGTGGTCGAATGGCGCCCCATGAATGAAGAAATTAAAATCGGGATCATTTAGATATTTCTTCATGCGCTGCAACACGGACTGCAAAAGCACGGCCATCCCCCCCAAATCGACGACCGACGTTTTCCCGAAATACGGCAGATGTTTTTTGGGCAAAATGCGGATCTCAAACGGCTGCTTCGAAGCGAACGGGGTTACCGCGACCGCATGCGCATTCTCTTCGACAACTCTTGCTCCCTCCTTCAGTTCGTTTTTAATAATGAGGCAGCGGGCGCACGCCTTGTGTTTTTTGAAATACGCTTCTTCGGCACGGAGCGATCGCGCGATGTGCGGTGGAATGATAGGCAGGGTCAGTATCTGGTAATGCGGATGATAAATCGAGGCGCCGGCCGCGGGACCCCAATTCGCGAAACTCGAAACATAGACATTACATTTGTCGTTCCGCATCATCCGATGCCGCTCTTGGATCATCTGGAAAACGCGCAACGCCATCGCAGGACTCAGGTCGGCGAAATTCTTGTTGTGATCGCGCGTGATCACAAGATCAGCCTGACCGACGCCCGACTTTAGGGAATAGGGGCCGCGTTTGAAATCAACAGCGCAGCCTTTCTCATGCGTGAGCGCCGGATATTTATTCTGGAGAAGCACCACTTGCCAGTTCTTGTCGTTCGGACGCAAAGTCCCGCGGGGACCACGTCCCTTTACGGGATAACTCAGTATCGGCGGCCAGTTGCCTGATTTTTTGGGATCTTCGAACGGGCAGTTTTTCTTTGGCGATGCCTTTCTCGGTTTTTTCTTCTCGTCGAGAAACTTTGGCCGCGCAGAGCGCCCGGGGGCGATGAGCACCCAGTCCTTGGATATCAGATTTTGGCGAAGTTCGGACATAATAGATTTATTATAATTTATTTTTTGCATGACGGCAAAAGAAAAAGTCCGGAGTGTAATCACTCCGGACTGGACTTCGGCCATCACCAAATCGCTTATTAGCGAATGGAGAGGGCCTTTTTGGATATCACGACAGAACCATTCTCGCAGCCAAGGCGACGACATGAGAAAGAGACGACTCGGGTACGACTTTCGAGTCCTCTGTTCCCGTGCGCCTCGAAGACGTTCAAATCGAGAAGACTTGCGTACTTGGCCGCCTCGAGCGTGTAGACGAAGCCACACTCGTCGCAAACGCGTTTTTCGCCTTCCCACGGGAGAATTTCTTCTTCGAGCGCCATGATCTCAATGTCGCGAAGAAGCTTTTCGAAACCGCGAATCAACACGGTCTTTCTCTTCTGCAAACACGAGGCCGCTCTGTGGGTAAGTTGATTAGGCATCGCCTGCATAACCGTTACAAAAACATCCTTCCACTGGCCCTGTGTTGCGAGTTCTGAATTATTTTGGACTGTTCCATTCTTCATGGAATGATCCTCCTTTTGTCAAGGTCGCAGCTTTCACTGCGCCAAGAGCATTATACAGCAAAACAATATTTCTGTCAAATCCTTACTTTCCGTTCTTCTCGCTACTCGCTACTCCCTACTTGCTACTCGCTTTTCCCTGCATCCGATTCCAGTAATACCAATTAAGCACGTCTTTCGCGATCGGCACGGCGTTCAAGCTGCCCTCCCTCGAATTCTCGATAAGGATCAAAATAGCGATCTGCGGATTATCGCAGGAAGTATATCCCACAAAAAGCGCATTTTCCTGCGCGTTGTTCTGCACCTGCGCGCTGCCGGTTTTTGCGCAAACGGGAAACGGTAAGTTGTTTAGCGTGTATGCGGTGCCCATCGGCGAAGTAACAGTTGCCCGCATCCCTTTTTGCACTTCTTTCATCTCGGGCAGGAGCGAGGAAAGGTCGCCGATAATCTGCGGCGTGGAACTCGCATTTAGGAATGGCCGGTAGATCTTTCCGCCGTTCGCGATAGCGTCTATATAATTCAAAAGCTGCAACGGGCTCAAAAGCAGATCCCCTTGTCCGATCGAAACGTTATAGGTATCGCCCAAAAGCCACGGCGTTCCGAACTTCGATTGCTTCCAATCGGGAGTCGGTAAAAAACCCTTGGCCTCGTTCGGCATATCGATGCCGGAAGATTTCCCAAGGCCGAATCGCTCCCACCAATTATGAAGGCGGGTGACGCCAAGCCCCGCAATGCCGTAATCGCTCGCGTCGTTCAAGGGCGGCGTGCTCATCGCCGGTGATCCGCCGCCCACGATATAAAAGTAAACGTCCGAGGATTGCGCGATGGCCGAGGCGAGATTCACATTTCCCTGCGGACGCCAGTCGAGATAGCGGGAGGACGATGTATTGCTGTATGGATTCGGGACCAAAAGATAGCCGGGAGAAAAGATTTCGCGCTTCGGATCGATCACATTCTCGGCAAGCGCCGCCACGCCCACGAGCGGCTTGATGGTCGAACCGGGGCTGTAATAGCCGCTCACCGCACGGTCGAAAAGCGGTTTGTCGGGAGAATTCAAGATGCCGATCTTCTCCACATTATTTCCCGGGCCGCTCAATAGGTTATTGTCGAAACTCGGAAGGTTCACCATCGCGAGCACTTCTCCATTCTGCGGATTGATCGCGAGACCAAGCCCTATGCGGCGACCGAGCCTTGCCAATCCCGCCGCCAAACTTTGATAAAAATAGTTCTGAAATTCGGAATCAATGGTGAGGCGGAGAAACTTTCCGATCTTTGGGTCGCTTTTCTTTTCCTCACTCAAGATCTTCCCCCTCGCATCGCTCAACGCCACGATCGACCCCGGTTCCCCCCTAAGGTCGTTGTTATAGAACGACTCGATCCCCGCTTTGCCGACAAAATCTTCCGGGCTCAATTGCGGATTCCGTTCCAGATCGCCGGACGAAACCCGACCGACGTATCCAAGAACCGAAGCGAGCGCCGATCCTCCGGCATAGCGCCTTTGAAAATCGTTCTGGATGAGGATGGCGGGAAGATTCAACCCCCGCAGATGAACGAGCTCGCTCTGCGTCAGATCTTCTTTTAAAATAACCGGCGCGGCAAAATCCTGGGCGATGCTGTCTTGGATCATCTGCAGAACGGTTTCTTTGGGAATGGCGAGCGTATCCTCTATCGCCTGAAGCGTCGGTTCAAGCGCGCCCTGGTTCGCGAGTAATTGCTTCAGATCGAGCGTAGCCGTGAACGTTGCGGCGTTCTCAGCGAGCACCTTGCCCTGCCTGTCATAGATCAAACCACGTGGTGCCGCGATCTGTTGCGATCGGCCGATATTGTCCTCCGCCCGCGCCCGGTACAGGTCGCCCTTAAATATATCGAGGTACGCGATCCTGCCGGCAAGCGTGAGCCCTATCAAAAAAATCGCGCCGCCGAGATAGATGAGCGGACGGTTCCCGAGCGGCACCTCCATGACCTCGAGCTTATCCGAGGCGCTGTCGCCAAGCGATTCTTCAAAGCCAAGATCGTGTTTTTTATTTTTGCGTCGAAACATTGCACTATACAAATTGCATCACTTCACATATTGCCGTTCCGAATATGAGGCTCAAACAAATATCCCACAGGAAGATCGCTCGCGAGGCCGGAACGGGACGGATCCCGAAGCTCGCGTAAAAAATAACGATCGCCACGAGGATCATCGTAAGATTAGAAAGCCAGGCCTTGAACGGCACCAGTTTTCTTGCAAAGAAAATGGCGAGTGGCAACGAACCGATAACCAATAACTCATAACTTATAACGGGCTGCCAATTGAGGACGAAAACGGCGGTGAGCGTAAGCGCGAAAAGCTCAAGGAAATCCGTGAAGAAGGAAGCAGTAATAAGTGCCGCGAGCGTAAAGCTTATCCACACGCCGCTCGTCTCGCCCAGCGAAAATTGCAACAGGAGGGCGAGGAATACGAAACAGAACGCAATGAAGAATTTGGAGGACATAGTCGGTAAACGAATTACTAATTACTAATTGATCTAATTTCTAATCAATGTCTAATGTTTCAAGATCCAATTTCCAAAATTTCGACGCATTCGACATTAGTTATTCTTTAGGTCAATTAGGGGTAATTAGGTCAATTAGAAATTATTATTTCGCCACCAACACCGTCTTAATTCCGTTAATATCGTATACGAAATTCACCGGCGCTTCGCGAAAAAGCTGGTCCTGCTGGATATTCGTATCATTGATCTCCCCCAAGGCCAGACCGTAAGGAAAATCGGGCGATGCCGAATACACGACATCCCCTTTTGCCACACTACTCTTCAGCGGAATGAGCGTCGCCTTCGGAAGTGCGCCGCCATTGAACAAAGCGTCCGCCCCTTCGGTCCCGATCCGCACGGGCGCCTGGAAACGGCTGTCGAACACGGTCTCAACAAGAGAAGTGTCATCGAATACTTTTTCTATTCTTCCGATAAGCACGCCGCCGAACGTAACCGCGTGCCCCACAATCACACCCTCATTCCTGCCCGCGTCTATCGAAATTTCATTCTTAAAATTCATCGGATAGCGGGAATACACCATGGCCCTCACATACCCGGCGGGCTTTGTGGGAAATTGCGCCGAAATGCTCTGCAGCATCGCGACCTCCGCCTTGAGCGCCTCATTCTGAAGCGCCGTATTCGAATCACTCTCGCCCACGCCCGGACGCGCGAAAAGATTCCTGAATTTCCATCCGTACGAAGGCTCAAAAACGATGAGTAATAGGACAAAAACGATGAGTGCGAAAGGTACCCAGTAGTTCTTTTTCACTCGTATATTATCCGTCGAGAGAGGGTTCCGAGTCAACGTCGCGAGTGTCAGGTACCCTTTCTCCGAAAGAAAGGGTACCTGACACCGTGCCCTACGGGATCGAGGACCCACGCTTTTAAAATACTTCGGGGGTATGGATCCAGTTGTGGACGATCTTCGAATGATACTGGTGAGAGAAGCTTCTCTATCTCGTCATCCTAATCCTTTTTCGTTTCCTCCTCTGCAAGATGCCTAATACCTTCTCGTATAAGGAAAATCAGAGCGGGTAACGAAAAGATGACAAGCATAATAACGCGGCCAGTTTGAGTCGTGGGGGGTGGAGTGTAAGGAGCCACCAAGTGCACAACCACTTATCTTTTTTTGGTTTCATATCTTAAACATAGCACAATATTCGCAGAGCAGGACTCGAACAGATACTAAATATTGATCGAAAGCGGCTTCGGCGGATGATTCAAGAACGCGCGATGGCCTTCAAAATCGTCTACCATCCGGCCCAGTCCCCGTGCAACGCAAGTTAAGGGGTCGTCAACAACTCGCACCGATACTGCCGCTTCTTCGGATATCAATTGATCCATGCCGCGCAGCATCGCGCCGCCGCCGCACAAATAGATGCCGCCCTGAAGTATATCGCCTACGAGTTCCGGAGGGGTTTCTTCGATCACCTCCCGTACCGCCTCGGCGATGGCTTGTAATGATTTTCCGAACACCACACGGATAC
Source organism: Minisyncoccia bacterium (assembly GCA_041487555.1). Lineage (GTDB taxonomy): Bacteria > Patescibacteriota > Minisyncoccia > UBA6257 > 2-01-FULL-56-20 > DATLTV01. Next base: position 5,816 of record JBGPNL010000044.1, read on the forward strand.
GTGTATTTTTTATCATAATCTCGCGAGGAAGGCCGGTCGCGTAATCGCGCCCGCGGATCGGAGCTTCGAGACGCTCGTCCATCGGGATAGCAGAACCCACGGCGATCTTTGCGAACTCGGCCGTCGGCTCTCCGATCGCAAGACGGAATTCGTCGCGCACGAAACGGATGATCTCTTCATTGAATTTGTCTCCGGCGATCTTCAAAGTACGCGAAACAACGGTCCCTCCGAGGGAAATGACCGCAACGTCCGTAGTACCGCCGCCGATATCGATGATGAGGCTCGCCGTCGGCTGGGCGATAGGGAGATTCGCACCGAGCGCAGCCGCAGTCGGCGACTCCACGAGAAATACTTTCGAACATCCGGCGCTTATCGCCGCGTCCTCAACGGACTTCTGTTCGACTTCGGTCAAATTATTCGGCACGGCGAGAATGGCACGACGATAACTCGCGATTGGGCTTGTGCGTGGCCGCTTCAAAAGTTCCCGCAAAAATTCCTCCGTCATATCGAAGTCGGAGATCACGCCCGAGACGAGCGGGCGCACCACGGTAATGTGCGCGGGCGTCCTCCCCATCATCTTCTTCGCATCGTCCCCCACCGCGAGCATCTTGTTCGTCTTGTTGTTCACGGCGGCGACGGTAGGCTCGTTCACCACGATGCCGCGCCCCTTCATATAGACGAGCGAATTCGCCGTCCCCAGGTCGATGCCGATATCCTTAAAAATCCTGTCGAAAAATTTGAATTGCATAATAAAATCGTTATTAGGTTATTAGTTATTGAGTTATTAGATTGTTGTCGTCGAAATAACTTAATAACCCAATCACTTAATAACTTCTTCGAATAACTTAATAACCTCGTTTGCAGTCATCACCCTCGCCTCTTTTTCGCCCCGTCTTTTAAGCTCGAACTTCCCTTCAAGCTTCGGGCTTGCGATAATCCGCCACGGAATACCTATCAGATCAGACTCTACGAGCTTCTCGCCCGCAGACTTGTCCCTGTCGTCATAAAGTACGCTAATTCCCTGTTTTTGTAAAGCATTATAGGTGTCCGAACCGTCCAAGCCGCCTAACGCCACGAGATGCGCCTTAAAGGGCGCGACTTCATTGGGCCAAAGGATGCCTCCGGCGTCATGCAGCACCTCCACGATCGTCGCCATTACCCTTCCCAAACCGATGCCATACGAGCCCATAACGACAAGCTTTTTCTCTCCTTTTTCGTCCGTGAATTTCAAATTGAACGCCTCGGAATACTTCGTGCCCAAGGGAAAGATATTTCCCACCTCGATCGACTTGTGTTCGTGGATCTTCGCGCCACACTTCGGGCATTTTGCGTCATTCCGTAGCTGCGAAATTTCTTTATTTTCCGCGTACTCGCATTTTTCGCACACGTAGATAATATCCTCCCCCACATCAGAAATAACCTGGAACTCGTGTGTGTGTGAAATAGTAAAAGCGCCGCCGGCAGCAAGCGTATAGATAGCATTGAGTCCGCAGCGGGCAAATATTTTTTTGTACGCGACCGCGACTTGATGATAGAACTTGAGCAGGTCGTCCTGCGAAGCATGAAAACTATAGAGGTCCTTCATCATGAATTCGCGGCCGCGCAAAAGACCGGATTTCGCTCGTGGCTCATTGCGAAATTTCGTCTGGATCTGATACGCGGAGAACGGCAGATCTTTATAGGAATTAATATATTTGCCCGCGATCGCGGTCAATACTTCTTCGTGCGTCCACCCCAAACCGAACCCGGGCTTTTCGTCTTCTTTCCCGTACACCTCAAAACCGATCTTCACATCCCATCGCTTCGTCGCATCCAAGTACTTTTTCTCGACGAGCGCGGGCATCAAGAGTTCCTGCCCGCCGATTGCATCCATTTCTTCGCGGATGATCTGCACTATTTTCTGCATAACCCGCCAGCCGAGCGGCAGATACGAATATATGCCTGCCGAATTTTTATATATAAAACCAGCCCTTTCAAGAAGCTGGGCATTTAAAGCAACCTCCCCTGCGGGAGCGCTCCGTTCGATACGCGTGAATAATTCTGATTGGCGCATAAAATATAAGCAATTAGACAATTAAGGAATTAGACAATCGTGTAATTGCTCAATTGCTGATTTATTCACAGGATAGCATTAAAAATGAGGTCTGGCAAAAGAAAAAGCCCGAGATTTTGATCATCGGGCTCTCAT
>JBGPNL010000045.1:0-7817 GCA_041487555.1 Minisyncoccia bacterium
CCCATGATGAGCGCGATCTTCTTTCCTTTTATAAACTGCTTTATGCGATGGTATGGAACCGAATTCTCCGCCTGCTCGACGGCAAGAAGCATGTAGCCTTCCTTCTTAAGATGCTCAAAGAGCCTTGCAACCGCCCTGGGCGAACGCGCGGTATCCCATGCCACGGAGCTCTCTGCGCCCAACGATACCTTTGTAAACGACTGGAGCGTTTTCCCGAAACGGTCCAAAGGCCCCGGGGTCACACCGCAAAGATATACCTTTTTTACTCCTGCCGCATCCGCCGTGCGAAACATCGAACCGACGTTATGGATGCTCCGGACGTTATGAAAAACGGCGACGACTTCACCTGGTCTTTTTTCTTCTTCCTTTTCGCCCATATTGTTCTTATTCTACCAGAATCATCAGTATCGCTCCGTGCGGGTATTTCCCTCCAGTGCGCTCGCGATATATACTGAAAGTTATGTGGAGAAGCAAAGAAGTGGAATCTCAGGCAACAAAGATCAAAGAGGAGGTGGAGCATAAGAAGAGGTCAGCCGAAACCAGGGGCCTCGACCTTTTATTTTTGGACGTATATCACCGGAGCTTGAGGCACTATCCCGCCTGGCTCGTAAGCCTGCACGATCGGCAATATGTATATCCGGAGGTCCGCGAGGCGACGAGTACGATCATAAAAGAACCACTGGGCGATGTGCAGACCACTGAATTCTCGATTGGTGAAAGGAAATATAAGATAACGAGCCAGCGCAGAGGCAATGTGCTTACGACCGATACGTTCTACATCGTGGAAATGTATCTGAACGGCGAAAAGGTTTTTTCGGTGAGCGAGAAACACGGCATTAGGACGCGAACCAGGAATTATTATACGCTCGACATCAACGCGTATGTGAACGAAAGCTGGGTGGAAGATTTTCAAAAGATCAAAGCATACGAAGAAGGCATCCGGAAAGAAGCCGAGGGAAAACAGCAGGAAGAAACGGAGGAACAGGAGATCGAGAAGCTTATAAAAAATTTCGGCATCCATGCCGTAGACATCCAGCGCAGAGTCAAATCTTCGCCCTACGCTCTCCCCTGGTGGATGTGGGTCATCCTTTTCGTGCTCGCCTTTCTCTTGCTAGGAAAATTCGGCCTGCTTTGAGCAACGGCTTATTTAAGAATAGGGATTGGATTCTGATATGAAAATCCTGGCGATAGAAACATCATGCGACGAAACGGGACTCGCCATCGTCGAGGCAAGCGGTGGCCTGCAAGTGCCGCAGTTCAAGGTGCTCAAAAATCTCGTTGCTTCGCAGATAAAGATCCATGCGCCTTTCGGCGGCGTAGTGCCGAATCTCGCAAAGCGCGAGCACCTCAGAAATTTGCCGCTGCTGTGGCAAAGAATGATGAATAATGAATCAAGAATAAAGGATGGGGATCGAAAATCCATTATTCATAATTCCAAATTCATAATTCCACCAATCGATCTTATCGCCGTAACTGTGGGTCCAGGCTTGGAACCGGCATTATGGACCGGGATCAATTTCGCGCAAGAACTTTATAAGAAATTGAAAATCGAAAATTCTAAATTGAAAATTATTGGAGTCAACCATCTTGAGGGCCACCTCTACAGCTTCCTGCTGCCCTCAAAATCATCGACCGCATACGATTCGGCTCTCGTGAAAAAACCGCTCTTCCCAGCCATCGCGCTCATCGTTTCTGGCGGACACACTATTCTGCTGCACATGGAATCTTTCTCGAAGTGGAAGCGGCTCGGTGAAACGCGGGATGATGCCGCGGGTGAGGCCTTCGACAAAGTGGCACGACTCCTCGGACTCCCCTATCCTGGAGGTCCGGAAATCGAAAAACTTTCGGCGAAAGGGAATTCTTTCGCGATTACCTTCCCGCGGCCAATGCTTGCCGAAAAAAATTACGATTTCAGCTTCTCGGGCCTTAAGACGTCAGTGCTCTATTACCTAAGAGATATGGGACATGCGCCAAGCGACAAGGAAAAGGCGGATATCGCCGCGGGATTCGAACAGGCCGTCGTGGACGTACTGGTCGGCAAAACCAAGCGCGCGACGGAAGCATACGGCGCGGAATCGATCCTCCTCTCGGGCGGCGTCGCGGCGAACAAACATCTCCGCAAAGCCCTTGCGCGCACCGCGGGGCTTATCGGCACCCGGTTCTTCGTTCCGGACTTCAAATACAATCTCGACAACGGCGTCATGATCGCCGCCGCAGGATACATGGCTCATCTGCGCAAGAAGAAATATAAGTTCGAAGCGCAAGGCGGATTGGAAATATAGCGTCTCTATTCGATGGAAAAAAGGCTGGAAACGCTTTATAATCCATATACAATGGAATCTCGATATGACGTAAACGAAGTCGAATCCCGCATTTATGAAATGTGGGAGAAATCGGGATATTTTAATCCCGACACATGCGTTGAAAAGGGCGTCACGAAAGTCGGCGCCGAACCGTTCTCTAATATTCTCCCGCCGCCGAACGTGACGGGCGAGCTCCACATGGGCCACGCCGCGATGCTCGTGATCGAGGATATTATGGTGCGTTATAACCGCATGCAGGGCAAAAAAACGCTCTGGGTGCCGGGAACTGATCACGCCGCGATCGCCACGCAGTCAAAGGTAGAAAAGGAAATCTCAAAAAAGGAAGATAAAAACCGCCATGACCTCGGCCGAGAGGAATTTCTGCGGCGCGTGAACGAGTATGCGCAAAAGAGTCACGACTTCATCGTGAAACAAATAAAACGCATGGGCGCTTCCTTGGACTGGAGCCGCGAAGCATACACGCTCGATGCCACGCGCGAGAAAGCCGTGCACGCCGCATTTCAAAAACTCTACGACATGGGTCTTATATATAGAGGCAATCGCGTCGTGAACTGGGACCCGAAGGGACAAACGGTAATTTCGGACGATGAGATTATTTACGAAGAGCGCAAGGCAAAATTCTATACGTTCCGCTACTCGAAAGACTTCCCAATTGCAATTTCAACCACCCGGCCGGAAACGAAAGTTGGCGATACTGCCGTGGCCGTGCATCCGGATGACCCGCGCTATAAGAAATTCGTCGGGAAAGAATTCGACGTCGATTTCGTAGGTGTGCCATTGCATATCAAAGTGATCGCGGATGAAGCCGTGGAAAAAGACTTCGGCACCGGCGCACTGGGTGTAACTCCTGCGCATAGTGCGATCGACTGGGAAGTGGCGCAGCGGCACAAGCTGCCTTTGGTGCAGGTTATTGATGAACGCGCGAAAATGATGGTGGATGGCCCGCTTAAGGGCATGAAGGCGATTGAAGCTCGCGAATGGATCGTCTCCGAGCTTGCAAAACAGGGCCTTATCGAGAAAGAAGAGGAAGTTACGCAAAACGTCTCGACCGCCGAACGCACGGGAGCAATTATTGAGCCGCTGCCAAAATTGCAGTGGTTTATAGGGGTCAACAAGAAGTTCAAAGTTGAAAGTTCAAAGTTAAAAGGAGTTAAAAGCGGTTCTGAGAAAACACTGAAAGAGCTTATGAAACACGCCGTCGAAAGCGGCGAGATTAAGATCGCGCCGGACCGCTTCGAGAAGGTCTATTTCCACTGGATCGATAATTTGCGCGACTGGTGCATCTCCCGCCAGCTTTGGTTCGGGCACCGGATCCCGGTGTGGTACTGCATGTCTTGCCTCGAACCGCACGTGAATTTGGAAGTAAAATCGAAGTGGTTTTTAGTGCGGCACGGGGAAACAGATTGGAATAAGGAAAAGCGCTCGCAGGGATCAAGCGATATTTCTCTTAACGCCACGGGAAAAGAGCAAGCAGAAATAATCGCGCGGCAATTGAAGTCGGAAAAGGTCGACTTGATTGTCAGCTCTCCGCTGCTTCGTGCCAAAGAAACTGCCGAGATCATTGGCGAGGCAACGGGCGCAGAGATTATTTTCGACGACCGGCTACGCGAGAAAAATCACGGTGTAACCGAGGGCATGTTGATTGAAGAAGCGAATAAAAAATACGGAAATTCATATACATATGAAGCGACGATCTCCGGCAGTGAAGGGTATGCCGATGTCGAACTTCGCGCCTGGGAAGCATTTTTGCATCACAAAAAAGATCATCACCATAAAAATGTCGTTATCGTTTCACATGGCGGCACAATACGGACACTCAAAAAGCGCCTGCGGAATTTAAGCATTGAAGAAATGTTTGCGCTTCCCGGAACAAAGAATACCGAGGTGCTTGAAATCGACTCAGCTGAAAAATGTAAAAAGTGTGGAAGTGATTTCTATGAGCAGGACTCCGACACGCTCGACACCTGGTTCTCTTCGGGGCTCTGGCCTTTTTCGGTATTCAACTGGCCCCAAGAAACTGCCGACCTTAAAACATATTTCCCGAATTCGGTGATGGAAACCGGCTACGACATCCTCTTCTTCTGGGTCGCGCGCATGATTTTGATGTCTACCGCGCTCATGGGGCAAGTCCCCTTCCGGCAGGTATATCTTCATGGCCTCGTGCGCGACGCGAAGGGCAGGAAAATGTCTAAATCACTCGGCAACGGCATCGATCCGCTTGAGATGGCCAACAAATACGGCGCGGACGCTACGCGACTTTCGCTCATTATCGGCGCCTCGGCCGGAAACGATTTGAAACTCTCCGAGGACCGCATCCGCGGCTACCGGAATTTTTCGACGAAGATATGGAATATCGCGAGGTTTATTCAGATGAATAAGCCCACGATATTAGATTTACCATCAGTGAAACAATCGGATGGAACGAAAAAACATCGGAAGACTGACTATGTCCAATATCTGGATGAACTCGAAAAACTGAAACTAGAGATAACAAAACATCTTGATAATTTTGAGTTTCATTTGGCTGGAGAAAAACTTTATCACTACATATGGCACACGTTGGCAGATGTTATTCTCGAAAAGGAAAAACTTGGCCTGCGAAGCGACGACGCGGCAAAAGCAGAATCATATGATATCCTCGAGACCTTACTCCTCAAATCCCTCAAAATGCTCCATCCCTTTATGCCGTTCGTGACCGAGGAAATCTACGGTATTTTCCGGCCCGGCAAAATGCTCATGGTAGAGAAGTGGTAACCATGAAAAAATACTGCCTTTTTTGCGGAAGCGATACTGTGAAAGCGCGGACGATCGTCGAGAATAAGCTCGCGTTCGCCTTTCCCACGAATATTCCGATCGTGCCGGGACATACGCTCATTTGTCCCAAGCGCCATCGTGAAACAATCGATGATCTTACGCTCCCCGAGATCAAGGCGATTTTTACCTTACAGAAAAAAATCAAAAGGGCATTACGAAAAACATTCAAAGCCAAAGGCTTCAATTACGCTTGGAACGAAGGCGTGGCCGCAGGCCAAAATATGTCGCATTTCCATCTCCACATGCTTCCCAGAAAAGTTGGCGACGAAGGCGTAACCAAGTACGAACCGCGCAAATTCCTCTACCGGCCCGGCTCGCGCAAAGCAATTCCGGAAAAAGAACTCCTCGCCGTTGCGAAGCTCATTAAATCCAAAATGTTAGAATAATCTGGTGATAACCCTCATCGCCATCATCTTCAGTATCCTGCCCGGTTTTGCCTGGCTCTTTTTTTACCTCAAAGAAGACCTCCACCCGGAACCGAAAAAGCTCATCGCGCTTACCTTCTTCATGGGGCTCGTTTCCGCGATGGTGGCACTGGTCGTCGAACGGATCGTGAATATCGGCATATCGCCGACGTTTCTGGAACTCCTGGCACCGCTCACCAATTGGCAATTCATTTACCTCCTCGCGCTCGCATTCGTGGAAGAGATCGTTAAATTCGGCGCGGCATATTTCAGCGTGCACAAGAATCCCGAGTTTGATGAACCGGTTGACGCCATGATTTACATGATCATCGCCGCCCTTGGATTTGCCACGCTCGAAAACCTCGGTGCCATAAGCCAGGGCATCGGAAATAAAACGGCCCTGCTCGACACCCTGCTCACGACCGCTTCGCTACGTTTCATCGGTGCCACCCTGCTCCACTCTCTGACCTCCGGACTTCTGGGCTATTATTGGGCGGTCGGCATCAGGGAAATGAATGTGAAGAAATTCGTGATTTACGGCCTTATCGTAGCCGCTTCCCTGCACGCGATATTCAACGGCCTTATTGTGAACTACGGAAATATCGTCTACCTCGTGGTATTCCTTATGGGCATCGCCTGCTTCGTCTTGAATGACTTTGAAAAGCTGAAGCGACGCTTTGTCTAGCCTGTGGATTCCCAAAAGGAGGGAAAGGGGGGTATAATAAAACCTATGAATCCCGTGAGAAGCCCCGCCTACCGGCAGGCAGGCGCGATCGCTTCGGAACGGAATCAAAGTTACATAAGCTAAAAAATAATAGTCGCATAAATATATAATTGCAGATTCGCACCGATCGCGATCTGCTTCTAACAGGATGGATATGAACGACGAAAAATTCTTTGAGGAATTGGCGGGCGAGCGCAAAAGCGCAAGCCAGGATTATGAGGTAGAACTCGCCAAGGCGAACACCGCGAGCATGCCTGCGCATGCAGGCGTGGCAAGGCGTTCCCGCGCTGAAGTGCAGGAAGAACCCCTGGAAGAAGCGATGAACGAAACAGAGGGACAGCTTACCATCGACGTATACCAGACGCCGTCGGACATCATCGTTGAATCGGCGATCGCAGGCGTGCGCCCGGAAGACATCGATATTAATGTAACGACGGATTCGATCACCATCCGCGGACAGCGCCATCGCGAGAAAGAAGCGGAGGACGAGGATTATTTCTATCAGGAGTGTTATTGGGGTCGCTTCTCCCGTTCGGTCATCTTACCTCAAGAAGTAGACCCGGACAGCGCCTCGGTTACGTTCCGAAACGGCATCTTGAAGGTTCGCTTGCCGAAACTCATGAAGCGGAGGACGAAGAAGCTCAAGGTCCGCGTGGAATAGCTGCACGTTATAACCGGAATAACCCTTTCAAGCCCTCGTTACTGAGGGCTTGAACTTAATCCGATACTGCGCTACACTGTATTCGTTATTCTTTTTACCAAAACTAACTGCCAATCATATGAGACAATGCGCAATATGCCATAAAGGTTCCCGGATGGGCGGCCACCGCATCCTGCTTCGCGGCCATTACAACCCGACGAACTGGACCAGGAAGTATCCTAATCTCCAGTACGCAAAATATAACGGCATCCGGACGCTTATGTGTACCTCGTGTTTGAAGACGTTACATAAAGGCAAAACCCCGAAGGCTACTAAGAAGGCAAGTAAGTAAGGATGAAGAAAAGTCCCGAGCGAACCTCAATAGAAACGCCGGATAAGAAGAAGGCGGAGCTATTTGTCGCGAACGAGAAAATCCTACGAGACGAAATCTTTCAAAAAATCGTCTCTTCGATTGATGCAGGGTGGGATGATGCTAAAAATGAAAATAAGGAAAAAGTCCTTGAAGCGTTTGCCGATCTCCTTAAAATAATCAAGGATTACAGTGAGAGTTATAGAACATTAAAGGGCATAACAAAATATAGACTTTCCGATACTGCAAGTCCTGAAAGCAGAAAGCGCCATAATATCGATCAAGCGGATGCCGATCATCGCGAGCGGGAACTTCACGAAGCATTTTTAGATTCAGTAAATATCCTTTCTCGGAGAATGAAAGAATTGGGGTTCGACAATTCTTGGCGAGCAGACAATCTGATATATCCGAACCCGGATGATCACGAGGCTAATCGAACAAAAGTAAAAAAATGGATGTTTAGAGTTTTTAACGATAATTAAGTGTTATCATTTCGGGCTGTAGTATACCGGCAGTACGTGCGCATGGGGTGCGTAAAGAC
>JBGPNL010000046.1:0-7808 GCA_041487555.1 Minisyncoccia bacterium
AACAAGAAGGGCCGCCCTCTCAATTGGCTTTTTCTTCATGCTTTAAACATGACCCGAAGGAGGATCGCGGAAATTGCGTCATGGGAGGAAATCGGCATTTCACAAGAAGAATTTGACGACCTTTTCAAAAACCAGGTCCTTCTAACGATAAAAGCAGAATTAGAAATGTGGCGAAAGGAAAAAAATCATCCTCCAATTCTGCGTGGCTTTGTTTCGGCAGTTAAAACGTTTGTATCCGAGGGCATCTGTTCTTATGAAGAATGTGGCACTACTGAGCAAGAGCTTAACGATTTTGTGGGGGGATAGAAATAGCCGCCCTTATTGTTCTAGCATCGTTCGAAGATCGCCTGCCTGCGCAGGCAGGTCCACTCCCGCCAGAGGTGGGCAAGCCCGCGCACAAATAAAATTTGAAGATTATGAAAAAAATGGCACATTTCTGTGCCGCTACTGTTTTGATTTCACCAATCGCGCAGGATATTCCCCCATGAACCACGTTGCCCAGGTTTTTCGACCCAGACCTTTTTGGCAACCGAGATCAATGCCATTTTTCTTTTCAAGGCGAATCACGCCAGACCAGATAATATTTTTTGAATCATCGGGAGAGAGTACGGTAAGAGTATCGCCGTCTTCAATGGCATGCAGGCCCCGAAACGACCATGTTTTGTCGGAAATGAAGCGTGAATCTTGAAATGCCCAATATGACGCCCCCGGTCCTTCCAGGTAGTGAAACAATATGCCGCTAAGGGTGGTTTCCACGGATCACCTCATTTATACAGAACTTGTATCATTATAGCTTAAAATCGTTCAGATATCTTCCGTGATAGGGAGGTCTCTTTTGCATGTCAATATTGTCCGGGGGCGGCGCGTTGCCGCTTGCGCTGGTTTTGCTATGCTAAGTATATGGCAACAGAAGAAGTACCGGGTCAAAATGAAAATGCGGATGCCGAGGGAATAGTGGAGAAGTTAAGCGTGATCGGAAAAGAGGCCGAAGATCTTTCGGAGGCGGAATTGCTCGAAGCTCTCCATCGGATAGCCGAGGCAAGCGGCAAAGAGTTCGTTGAAGAACCCGAAGAGAATGAACGGGACATGATCGAAAAAGCTGCCGCCGAAGGCTGGAGATTTCTCGGCAGATTAGCTGATCCGAAGTTGGAAGAAAAGGAACTCGTGCTGGGCGATCTGCGGATGGAGCGTGGTTTGATCTTAAAGCGCGACGAGTAACTGCTCAAAAAGGACGGTTTATAAATGAGGTACGTGATCGGAATAGACGAAGTCGGGCGCGGTTCGCTTGCCGGACCGGTTGTGGTTGCGGCGGTGTGTATGCCCGCTCACTTAAGACCGAAAACTAAAAACTTAAAACTGCGCGACTCCAAAAAGCTGACGGCCAAGCAGCGGGAAGAGTGGGCAGCGTATATAAAAATTCATCCGAGAATAAATTTCGCCATCGCGCGCGTGTATCCGCGCGGCATCGAAAAGCTGAATATCTCGGGTGCAGCGAACCTCGCCGCTCTTCGCGCGGTTCGGTACCTTTCTACTCGCTACTCGCTACTTTCTACTCGCTGCAAAATTTATCTGGACGGCGGGCTTTATTTGGGAAGTAAAAAAAATACTATCAGCATAAATCAGTCCAATCCGCTTATATCAGTGCGCACGATAGTGCGAGGTGACGAGAAGATAAAAGCCGTGGCGATAGCTTCAATCGTTGCGAAAGTCCATCGCGACCGTTTGATGGTGCGACTTGCGAAACGATACCCAGAGTATGGTTTCGAAGTTCATAAAGGGTATGGCACGAAAGCGCACCTGAGAGCGATCAAGAAAAATGGGCCAAGCGACGCGCACAGATTGACTTTTCTCAGTTAGCACGCTATACTCTAAATAAGTTTTGGATGGCTTTTGAGCGGCTAAAGAGCTTCTTGTATCCCATTCATTATTCTTGATTCGTAATTCATTATTCCACCCATGGGAGGCGTACCAACCAAACATCATTCACACGGAAAAGTAGGCCGCAGACGGTCTCATTTGGCGCTCAAAAAGACGCGTCTGTATGTATGCAAAAATTGCGGCGGGCCGAAAATGGCACACCGAGCTTGTAAGCAGTGCGGGCAGAAATAGCGAGTAGAATTTAGGGAGTAGGGAGTAGCACTTTTAAAAACATTATGCATTTTATCACATCGAATCAAAAAAATACCACGCGGTTCTTCGCTACTCGCTACTCGCTACTTTCTACTCTCTAATTTCAATGGCCACCAGGCATCTGGTCAGAACAGTTCTTCTGCAATCGCTCTACGAGTGGGATTTTTACGGCCAGAAAAAAGATCTGGTTGGCATTTTGGACCGTAACCTCGCCGAATTCGCGCCGGGCATCGACGAACCGGAATTTGCATGGAAGATCATGAAAGGCATCGCGGACCACATCAAAGACATCGATAAGGTGATCACGAAAGCCGCGCCCGAATGGCCGCTCGATAAGATCGCTGTCATTGACCGCAATATTTTGCGCATCGGTCTTTATGAATTGCTTTATGCCGATCAGGGCGAAGTGCCGCCGAAGGTCGCGATCAATGAAGCGATCGAGATCGCGAAGAATTACGGTGGTCCGAACGCGGCTCGATTCATCAACGGCGTTCTGGGAACGATCTACCGTGAATTGGGAGACAGAGGAGCGAAGCCCGAAGAGAAAACCGAAGCAGCGGCAGTGGTGAAAAAGACAAAGGAAAAAGAATAGTTTTTATCAATGCTTGTAAAACTTGCCGAACTTGAGGAAGCAATCGGCGCAAAATTCAAGAATAAAGACCTGTTGATCGAGGCCTTGACGCATCGGTCGTATTTGAATGAGTTCCCAAGGTGGCGCCTGCCGCACAACGAGCGCCTGGAGTACTTGGGCGACGCGGTGCTCGAGCTCATCGTAACCGAAGAGCTTTTCAAGAAATTTCCGGAGTATCCCGAAGGGCAGATGACGGTTTTGCGCGCAGCGCTCGTGAACGCCGTGCGGCTCTCGAAAGTAGGGGAGGACATCGGCCTTGAGCAATTCATTCTGCTCTCAAAAGGAGAGAAGCGCGATACGGGCAAGGCGCGCGAAGTTATTTTGGCAAACGCCATGGAGGCCCTGATCGGCGCGATGTATCTTGACCAGGGGATCGGCGCGGCACACACATTCATCAAAAAATTCGTTTGGAAATATTTGGATGAGATCGTAAAAACAAAAAGCTACAAGGACGCGAAGAGCGAACTGCAGGAATTGGTTCAGGAAAAATTGAAGGTTACGCCGACGTATAAAGTTTTAGAAGAATCCGGCCCGGCGCACAAGCGCATCTTCAAGATCGGCGCGTATTTCGGCGAGAAGCTCATCGCCGAAGGCTCCGGAGCTTCAAAGCAGGAAGGGGAGATTGAGGCGGCGAAGGCGGCGCTCAAGAAACACAGATAGTAAGTAGTAACTCGCAATTAGGCAATTAAGGAATTTAAAATCCTGTCGTCCTGGGCTTGACCCGGGATCAAGGTATCCCATTTTTTGTGGTTTGGTATCATTATAAAATGGTCGAAAATCAAGACATTACGAAAGCGAAGGGAAATCTTTCTTACCTAAAGCTGGGGGTTTGGCGCCCTGGTTGCCGAACTTGTCGGTTTTACGTTGAAATAGGGACAGGTAGCTTGTTAGCTCTATAGCTCTTTGATCTTTAGTCATCGGGAAACTCATCCTGTCATCCCAACGGAGGTCGGGATCTGTGCTTTTGGGGTGCTTTTGGGGTTTAAATCGTTAAGGAAATCCTTTATACTAGGAAGCATGGACCCCGACCTTCGTCGGGGCGACACAAAAATGGCGCATTTCCTGAAAAGATTAGAACTGAATGGCTTTAAGTCGTTTGCGGCGAAAACCGTTTTGGAGTTTCCGGCCGGGATTACGGCGATCGTGGGACCGAATGGTTCCGGCAAGTCGAATGTGGTGGATGCCATCCGCTGGCTTTTGGGCGAGCGCGACGCGAAGAGCTTGCGCGGTGGAAAGATCGACGACCTGATTTTTGCGGGCACGGCAAAGCGCCCGCGCATGGGACTCGCGCAAGCAAGCCTTCATTTCGAGAACAAAAATGGATTTTTTCCGGTGGAATTCGAGGAGGTCACGGTGATGCGTCAGATCTCGCGCGATGGAGCGAGCAAGTATTATTTGAATAAATCGGAAATTCTGCTCCGCGACCTCGTTGATTTTTTGGCGAAAGCGCGCCTCGGCAGCAAGGGGCTTATCGTCGTGACCCAGGGCAACAGCGATATGTTCATCCGCGTGACGCCGAAGGAGCGGCGCGAGATGATCGAAGAAATTTTGGGATTGCGCGAATATCAGATCAAAAAATCGGATGCGGAGCGGCGCCTCAAGAACAGCCAGATCAATCTTGATAAAGTGAGCGCTTTGATCGAAGAAATTTTGCCGCACCTGCGGTCGCTTAAACGACAGACGGCGCGATGGGAAAAACGCGGGCTGTTGGAAGACGAACTCAAAACGCTTGAGAACCAGTTCTTTGGCAGCCAGATCGGCGAATTGCACGAAAAAAAGAAAGCGGTCGAGCAAAAAGTAGAAGCCGGAAAAGGCGAATTCTCGCTTTTGGAGAAAGAGAAGCAAGCGGCGGAAGCGAAACAGGTGCAGGTTGAAGCGAGCCAGCCTGAAGGGAGAAAAGACATCGAAAAGATAAAAGAGCAGACACAGCATTTGCTTGGAAAGCGGGGTGAGCTTCAAAAAGAGCTCGGCCGCATCGAAGCGCAGATAGAAATGAGCGCAAAGACAGCAGGCCCGTCGCAACACAGGTCTCTCGGAAAACTTATCGAACTTCTCAAAGAAATTCGGCATATTCTTGAGGTAAGTCTTGAAGAAGGAGATATTGTCGAGATGCGCCATGCGATCGAGGAATCGATGGAAGCGATCGACGATGCGTTATTGCATGAAGGGGGCGTGGACTCGTTGCCAATGAAGACGGAAATGAGCCCGGCAATGCGCTCGCAATTCGAAAAAGTGAACAGCGACCTCGAATCGCTCGAGGAAGAGCTTATGGACCTCAAAGAAAAAGAAAAGCAGCTCGAGAAGAATCAGGAACAGTTTTATCATGCCTTTAAGGCGGCGGTCGCGGAGGTGGAATCTGCAAAAGATAAGATTGAAAAGTGGGAGGCCCGCAACCGAGATAATCTTTTCGAAAAAGAGCGCCTGGAGCTGCGCTATCAGGAGCTTGAGCGTCAGCTTACGCAAGCGGGCCGGAATACGCATGAATTTCGCGAAACTCGGGGCGAATGGATGGTGCGTCCGGAAGAGCTTTCGCAGATCGAACACCGCATCTTCAAGCTGCGCGGAGACCTCGCTTCGATCGGCGAGATCGACGAGGCGCTCATGAAAGAAGCCCGCGAAACAGAAACGCGCTACGAATTCCTTTCCAAAGAATCCGAAGACTTGGATAGGGCGGTGAAGGATCTGCGGGCTTTGATCGCCGAGATGAGCGAAAAATTAAGGACCGAATTCGAAAGATCGATGTCGCGTATCAATGAGGAATTCAATAAATTTTTCGAGCTGATGTTCGGCGGCGGGCACGCAAAGCTCCGTGTCGTAAAGCCGGAGCCGAAGAGTGCGTCCGAAGAGGAGGAAGAAGGAATGGAAGCGGATATGAAGGACAAAAACGAAACTGAGGAGGAGGAAGAAGAGGCGCCGGATGAAATAACGGGAGTTGAGGTGGAGATCCGTTTGCCGAGGAAGAAGATCAACTCGCTTGAGATGCTTTCAGGCGGCGAACGAAGCCTGGTTGGCATTGCGGCGCTTTTTGCCATGGTGTCTGTGAGCCCGCCGCCATTCCTTGTGCTCGATGAGATCGATGCGCCGCTCGACGAACGCAATGCCCGCCGTTTTGGCGAAATGCTCAAGGAATTCTCGAAACAAACGCAATTCGTGGTCGTCACGCACAATCGCGCGACGATGGAGGCTGCTGATATCTTGTACGGTATAACATTGAACGAAGATGGAACCTCAAAAATTATATCTTTGAAACTGGAGCCGTCTCCATCGTCGTAGGAAAGGGGTCGGGAAAACGTGAGTTTTCCCGTGGCGGAAAAGCGAGCGTAAGCGAGCGGGTTAAAACCGCTGGGTTTTAAGGAGGCGCACGAAGTGCGGCGACCGACAGTGGAGGCGGCCGACATTCTCTATGGCGTAACGCTGAACGACGACGGTACCTCAAAGATCCTTTCGCTGAAGATAGAGACTCCCGCATGAGGGTTCTTCCATATCGGAAGATTTGGGAGTAGACTGACCTTAGAAATTTAACGCCGATAAAGCGAGGTGATCGCGATGAAAGGCGTGTCCTGCCGGCGCTTTTTGCGCGCGGCGGTTATATTGTTTTTATTCGCAAATCTTGTGCCGATCCTCCATGCGAAGGATCGAAAGACAAAGCCGAAAAAGAAATCGACTGCACAGCTGGTATTCGAACAGTATCCCGATCTGAATGGCAGCAAGAATCATGGGAAGGCGCTTGCGAAAGAAAATGAAATCGCGGACGCACGCGGCCTGAAGCGTATCGAAGATATCTTCGAGCTTTCGAATGCGATCCGCTCCAGATTTCTCGTGCGCGTAGAAAGGTCGGATGATTTTTATCTTGATCAGAATCTTCTCGACGGACTTCACTATGCGCACCCCGACGCCATCGCCTACCTCGAAGAAATCTCCGAGGCCTATGGCGAAGCTTTTGCCGTGCCGCAGCATAAACCGCTTAAGATTACTTCGCTTGTCCGAACAGAAGTATATCAGCGCCGTCTTGCGAAAAAGAATCACAATGCGGCGAAAGGCGACGCCCTCGAAAATCGTACAGTACATACGACCGGGTACGCCTTCGATATCGGAACGAAAGGCCTGACGCAGCAACAAATTCTCTGGCTTGCCGATTATCTTGCGGAAGGCATACGCCAATCTCGGGTACTCGCTATTTACGAGCATAAAGCACAGCAGGATTTTCACATTTTCGTGATTCCACGAACACCTGCGAATAGTGCCGATAAGCAAGAAAATACAGCATATTAAGGCGCCCAGCTGCGAAGGGGCGCTTTTTATTTGAATGGTATAATGGAGTTATGGCAGATAAGATCCATAAAAAACCGAAAAAATTCCACCTCGAAACGCGCTATTTGGGCGAGCAGATTGATCTTAAGAAGATCCAGGAAAACGTTAAGAAGTATCACTATATGAACCGCGACCATCCGCTCGTGATCCAGCTCTTGGACCATGAGTATGCGGTGCTCACGAAATTCGGCACGGTGAGTTTTTGGAATGTGTCCGAAGAACTCGCGAAGGAGTTCATAAAAGAGGTCGCGCCGTTCGTGAAGAGCTCTTATGCGGCTTACGATTATGCCGACACGCTCGAAATATACCTTGATGGTGACAATGAAAAAGTAACGTTCGAGAAATTGTATCTGAAAAAAGCTTCGTTCGACGTAGAAACAATAAAGATCATCTCATATGTTTCGGCACAGTCGGTCGCGCTCGACCGTTATGAACACGAGATCAATGAGCGGCTGGATGAACTCGGGAAGGTGGTTGAAAATCTGAAAACAGCCGGTAAGACGCGCCTTGATGAGGCGGGCATCTTGCGACAGGTGGGGCATATCCTTTCCGTGAAACAAAACGCGGTCTCGAGTCTTTCTTTGTTCGACAAGCCCGACGAGACGTGGGAACGCGCCGAGATAGAAAAGCTCTACGACAATCTGCGGAGCGAATATGAGCTGCGCGATCGTTTCGATATCCTAAATGAAAAGATCGATTTCCTTTCGGAGAACAATACAACGCTCCTGAACTTCAT
>JBGPNL010000047.1:0-7715 GCA_041487555.1 Minisyncoccia bacterium
GTCATTCGTGTCGCTATTCGATAATTGCTAAAATGTCGTCCTCATCGCCCACGAGATACTTTTTGCCGTCGATTTCAATCTCGTCAGGCCCGTATTTCTTGAAGAGGACCGTGTCGCCGACCTTGACCGACATCTCGACCCGCACGCCCTTCTCTACTTTACCGGGGCCGACCGCGAGCACCTTGCCCTTTATGGGCTTTTCCTTCTCCGCCGAATCCGGGAGCACAATGCCGGACTTCGTGGTTTTCGTTTCCTCAACCGCTTCGAGAAACACATGATTCGATAATGGTTTGAAATTCATTTGTTTTTATCTTTTTTAGCCGTTCGACTACGGCGTCTTTATTTAGATATTGTCAATTATAACAGTATTGGCAATCGTGTCAATAGATTGCCAATAGTGGTAATCTATTGACCCTGAGCGCAGTCGAATGGGTCAAGGGACTGCCAATGGCTCCGGTTTTCCATTCTTGAGGGACGGGTCGTTTCGTGCTCGGAACGCCCTTATTCTCGCCACCTTCGTGGCTCCGAAAAACCCTCAAGAATGGGAACCTTCCGCTTTGGGATAAGTTAGGATAAGTATGAGTTTTTCCAAAGAAAAAAACTATAAAAAAACCGGTCCGAATATGATCGAACCGGCTCAAGAATCAGGAAGCTGCCTTTACCGGCATGAACTTTAGTTCGCCGCTGTCTTCTCGAATGACAAAGAAATGCTCTCTGGCGGCGACTGGAATCTCTTTGTTGATACTGAAAGCCGTGACTTTCTTTTCGCCAATGCTTGAAACAAAGATCAGCCAACCATCGTCTCCCGCAGGGCTGGGACATTGCCCCAAGAGCGTGTACACGTGCTTTTGCTCCATAGCACTCTGATTGGCGACTGTTCCCTCTGTGGACCGTAGAGCGCAGAAGAAACTCAAGCCGATGAACAGGGCGCCAATCAAGGTAGCAATAAGTGAGCCGTTACCATCAATAGTGTTTAAACGGCCAGCTCTTCCTGTCTCAAAAAGACCAAGAACGAGAAAAACAAACGTCAAAAAAGGAAAGCTTTTCTGAAATTTCACAATTTACCTCCTCAAGTGAACTGGCTACATAATAAGCCGGGTTGAAATTTTTGTCAAAAAAATTATAAAACACCTTACTAAGACGATGCTATGCTATAGCATAGCACCCAGCAGTGAAACTTGAATTTAATTCCACAACTGCAAAGCTGTGAATCGCTAATTTTTCTTCAGCCGGTCATAAATATTCAAAACCGCCTTCACGGCATCCCCCGCCGAAATGTTGTTCTGTTTATAGAGCACGTCCGAGACGTCCCCTCCAGAAGTTTGATATTGAAGCAACGGTCTCCGGCGCACCGCCCATGAACCAATCACGCCTTCCACAAGATTTTTGCGGAAAGCTTTTTATTTACCGCTGCTATCATCGGAAAAAGGTCTACCCGGATTAAAAATAACCCAGACAACCCGTCCCAAGTAGGATTTTTTGCTATCTCAGAATTAACTAATAACCGGAAGTGCAATACCACTGATCATAGATATACATACAACATCCACCAGCGTCACACACGGTCTTTGGGGATTTGGGGCTGCCAGTATCCATCGCGTTGCTTTGCATAAGGCGAAGCCGGGGGGTTCCAATAATAAGTCCCGGGATCAGGATGGTTATAATAACGATCAGTGTAATCGCAGTCAGCAGCAGCAGAATTCCCATGCGCCTTTCCTTTGATAAATTCGATGTATTTTCCATAGTTAACTTGTTTTTATTTTCGGCCTTTCGAGCTATCGTTTCAATATATCACGTTCATGAAGATCTCACCAGCCGGATCGTGTATAACCCCACTCCGATTTCGTTTGCGCCTCCTGGGCTCTTTTTAAGTCGGCGCAAAATGAATCCTCCGCTTTCAAGAAAATTCGAAACCAAGCTCTCCGCGGGATCCGGGTCAAAACTGCACAATAAGCGCAAAAGCGATGAGAAATCCCACGACCGCGAAGAGCACATCCCATAGGAACCAGTAGCGCGTCCTCGTTTTACTTACGACGAGAAAATGCGCTTTGAAATCGGACAGTAGGTTATTCACGTTCTGGTCAATCGGACGGCCGCTCACCTCAGTCGACTGTGTAAGGGAAGCCGGCCCGCCGAACATTTTAATGATGTCATGGCGGCTCAAAATGCCCCTGAGCTTTTTATTCCGGTCGACGATCAGGATGGGATTCACGCGGTGGTGCTCTGCAAATGCCCGAAGTCCTTCTTCGACCGTCGCATCTTCGAAGAGTGTGAATGGTTCCGGATTCATAATATCTTTGACCCGCATCTCCATGATCTTTTTGATCCCCCCGCTCACCGCGAGATCGTCATTCCGATACATGGGAAAGCCCTCGAGCAATTTAACGAAAGTAGGGAGATGGATCGCGGAACCTTTTGTCAAAAAATCATGGTCGGTCACGATCCCGATCGCAACACCGTTCTTATCCACGACCGGCAGGCCGTTGAAGTGTTTCTTTGATAACAAATTCGCTGCTTCAATAAGCGTGGTTTCGGGCCTAATGGCAACCGGATTCGCGGTCATTAAACTCCCCACGGTAATGATCTTCAGCGCTTCCATGTTTATTGTTTCTTCAGCTTATCGTAAATATTAAGCACCGCTTTTACAGCGTCCCCTGCCGAAATATTGTTTTGCTTGTAGAACACATCCGATGCATCACCCGCGGCCCAGATCCCCGGGACCGAAGACGCCTGGGTTTTATGGTCAACGACGATCTCGCCGAGCGCGTTCAGCTGTACGATATCTTTTACAAAATCGGAATTCGGCATGATACCGATCTCGACGAACACGCCATCAAGCGGCAATTCTCTCGTTTCGCCTGCCTGCGCAGGCAGGCCGGTTTTTCCGCCAGAGGCGGATCCTCCGGAGGACACGTTTTTGATCCGTACACCGCTCACGAAGTCCTTCCCCTTAATTTCCTCGATGACCGTATTCCAAAGTATCTCGACTTGCGGATGATTTTTCACCTTCTCCTGCGTGACCGGATCGCCCCTGAGCGTCTCCGTTCTGACCAGAAGATATATCTTTGAAGCGTACGGAATAAGATCCTCTACCCCCTCGAGCGCGGAATTGCCGCCGCCCACGACGGCCACCGTTTTGCCGCCAAAAAGCGGGGCATCGCACGTCGTGCAATACACAACGCCCTTCCCTTCGAACTCTTTCTCGCCCGGGACGCCAAGCTTTTTCCGCTTGCTACCCGAAGTAATAAGGATGTATTTCGTCTCGAAGGTCTTTCCGTTCTGCGTTTTCACATTGAATCCTTGGGCGGTTTTCCCTGTCTGCGTGTCCCGCACAGGCAGGTCGACGCCGGTTACCAGGTCGTTCTCAATGATCTCTATGCCTTCTTGCGCGCGGAGGTGTTCTTCGAGATTCTTCGCGAGATCGAAGCCCGAAATAGATTTTGTGCCGATCCAGTTCTGCACGTCCGCCGAAACCAAAGACTGCCCGCCAAAATTATCGGCGATAAGAAGCGTTTTGATTTTTTTTCGTGCGGCATAAACCCCCGCAGCAACGCCTGCGGGGCCACCGCCAATTATTATTAAGTCGTACATAGTAATGACTCACGACCGACGACTTACAACTTACGACAGTGCATTTTCGTCGTTAGTCGTGTGTCGTTAGTCGGAAGTCGGAAGTTATTTAATGTTCAGCGCCTGCGCGAGCATCTTCTGGTCAAATCCGATGATTACCTGATTATCAATAATGATCACGGGGACGCCCAGCTGATGCGAAGCGTTCATCATCTCTTCGCGCGCCCTCATATCGCTCGCGACATTGAATTCCTGGTACGCAACGTTATTTTTTGCGAAAAATTCCTTCGCCATCTTGCAATAAACGCAAGTCGGCGTGCTGTAAATTTTTACGTTAGCCATAATGTTGTTTTTATTTTTTTTGATTCGGCTTTATTGTGGAACCCATTTCGACTTTCGCTTGCATATGTTTTTCCCCAAAGAGTACCCAGACGTTCATAAGGACGATGATGAGCCCGACAAGCACGTTGCTCCACTTCATGATAGAAATACTTGAGAATCCCAGGAGCCAGGGAGAGATCAATATCCATATTCCCAATCCGAACTGTGTCCAATTAGAAGCCTTTTCCACAATTTCATTATAACACACCCGTCAAGGGTCTCCGGTTTTCCATTGCGCCTCCTGGACTCTTTTTAAGTCGGCGCGATGGAAAACCTACGCCCGTGGAGATCAATGGGTCGTTCCGTGGTCGGAACGCCCTTACTCTCGTCCCGCCAAGCGGGACTCCAAGAAACCCTCAAGAATAAGAAACCTGCACTTGTCCATAATACAATTACAATTTCGCGAGAAACACGGCTCGCTCCGAGTGAAAAACAGAATCCCCGCTCCGGCTTTCGTCGGAACGGGGATTATATTTCGCTACTTACTACCTACTGCCAAATTCTACCTCCTGAATGATTCCGTCCGCGCGCGGTGGCAGTCCCGGCAAAGCAATTGCCCCACGCGAGCCGGATCCGGTTTAAACGGAAGCTTCTCGATCGCGTTGCCACACTTGGAACAGGTCCAGCCGCCCGTGCAACCATCGGCATCTCCTGCCTGATGGAACACGCGCTCTGCTCCCCCCATTTGATCGTTATACGCCATAGTGATGAATCCGTTTCAAAAAATAAACGATTATCTTTGAAACAGATTCTGATGTTTTAATAAAATATCGACCGAACCGACGAAAAATAGCTTATTTGGTTTTGAGAGCCGCATCAATCGCCGCCGCAAACTGCGCGTAAGGCAATGCTCCCAAAAGCTTCGTACCGTTCACGAACACCGTGGGGGTCGAGTTCACGCCAACCGTCTGGGCGTCAGTGGAATCCTTTGTAACCTGGTCTTTGTATTTATTGCCGTCGATGCAAGAAGTAAACGAGTTCATATCCATACCGACACCTTGCGCCAGGCTCAATAATTCTGTCCGGCCGAAGAACCCATCATTCTCTCCGTTCGAAGCATCTTTTATCTTGGCCACGTACAGCGCGTCATGATACGCCCAGAACTTTGACTGGTCCTTCGCGCATTCCGCAGCCTCCGCAGCGGCATTTGATTCGGGGCCCAGGAACTGGAAGTTCTTGAATACCATCTTTACTTTGCCCGTCTTCACATAATTATCCCGAATCTGACCTTCCGCATCGGTAAAGAACTTGCCGCAGAACGGGCACTGGTAATCCGCATACTCAAATAACGTTACCGGAGCGTTCGCCTGCCCCAGAACCACGTCGCGGCTCGTTATGGAAGGCAGGGCAGTAGGAGCGGCGGGTGGAGGAGTGACTGCGACACCGATATTTGCGCCTGCATTCGGAGCAGCGGGAGCACTCTTACTCCCCACGAGATAGACAACGGAACCGGAGATCATAAGCCCGGCAATAAGGATGCTCGCAGGCAAGAGATAATCTCTCTTTTTATCTTCGACGATAACGTTTGTTTCTGAAACTTCGATTTGGTTTTTTTCGTTCATACGTAACAGTATAGCAAACGGGAAAAAATTATGTCAAATAGGGGCTTGGGTATTCATACTCTGGGCGAATAATCGCCGTTAATCAATGCATAATCGCGCGGGAAAAGCTTCTCGGCAATATGCAAAATACTGTAGGTGATGAAAGGGGCTGCAAACACATCGATGGAATAATGGACGTGGGCCAAAAGCACGCTCATTCCGAAGAAAACAGAAACGCCGAGAAAAAAATATCGCCATATTTTTTCTCTCCAAAAAATCAGGGCGAGAAGAAACGGCAACCCCGTATGGCCGGAAAAAAAGAAATTCCCGCTGAAGTTTATCGTATTATAAATTCCGGCGCCCATCCCACCGACATCGAACATAGTCCGCGGATAGATGCCGACGTGCGTAAGATCGACGAAGAAGGCGCGCACAATGATAAAAAGCGCGATGGCCTTCACGCCGAAGATGGCGTAACGCGGATGCTTGGCGAAAAGCATGATCCCGATCGCAACCGCGATGATTGCTCCCTGTACAATCACAAAATCAAGGTCAAGCACGGGAAGATTGTCGAGAAATATATCGCCGACGGGACTCGCCGTCAGCGCTCTACGCGCCGAGTAATGTCCTGCTGAGACTTGTACGAGAAGAGCGAGAAATAAAAGCAGGAGCCCTAAATACATTGAGCGCTTTCGTTCCACCGGCCAAAATCCTTTATGTTCGGAAAAAAAACTTTTCATCCCGTTAGAAAATTAATAATTATGCTTGCCGACCTGAAACGCTTAAAGAATGCATTAATCACTTTCTCTTGATCAATTCTTGGTTTTAATTTTCTAACGGGATTCATCTCTTCTTTACCCTTACAGTATACAACCTAGGCGGCGAAAACCGCAGCCTACTGCTTCTCGTATGTTACGATAAATATATGCACGACCCGCAAACGCTTTCCCAAAGCGCGCAAACATTCATTCAATACGGCTATTGGGCGATGTTTCTCGCCATGCTCATCGAGGGACCGATTGTGACGGCGGCAGGGGCTTTCGCCGCGGCGCTCGGCTATTTCAATATTTGGATCGTGCTCCTTCTCTCGATCATCGGCAATCTTCTTCCCGATGTGATCTATTACGCGATCGGCTATTGGGGGCGCGAACAGCTCGTTGATAAATACGGGCATTATTTCAAGCTCACGAAAGAGCGGATAGGGCAGCTCGAAGATCTGGCCCGCAACCATGCCTGGAAGGCACTTTCACTCATCAAACTCACTTCCGTACTCGCCACTCCGGGCCTCATTATCGTAGGCGTCACGCGCATGAACATCAAAAAATATACGTGGATCTGCCTTGCCATTACCGCACCCTCTTCCCTTTTCTTTCTCGTCATCGGCTACTATTTCGGCGGCCTCTATGCCATTATCGCGCGCGATATCCGCTATGCCACGTATTTTGCCATCGTCGCGATCCCGGTCTTCATTCTCCTCTATCATTACTGGGATACATTCTTCAAACGACTTGTGGACAAACTCAAGGAATAAAATAATAATCCGATCCGATGCGCATAGCCATTTACTCCGACAATTTTCACCCCGAGCTTTCGGGGATTACGGATACCATCACGACGATCGGCAAATCGCTCGCGAAGAACGGCCACAAACTTACTTATTACGTTCCCTATTATTCCGATGCCAACTATCGGATGACCAAGCAGCCGCATGAGCTTGATCTCGGGCCGAATATTTCGGTCTTCCGCCTGCCATCGCTCCCCGTAAAGACCGGTACCGGGCAGGGACGCTTTGTGCTCCCCGTGGGAAGCTCTTTCTCGAATATAAAGAAATTCGACCCGGACGTGATCCATTTCCATATTTTTGCCGGCGCCGGCCTTGAAGCGATCATGATGGCAAAGCTCCTCGGGAAGCCCCTCGTCGGCACAAACCACACGCCGATCCTTGAATTCATCCACTACAGCCCGATCCGCACGGAATGGTTCAAGCAGCTCGCACTACACTATGACTCGTGGATGTATAATCATTGCGATTTTGTGTCCTCGCCCGCACAAGCGATCTTCGACCATATGCCCTATTTCCACCAGACGATCCCGCATCGCCCTGTTTCAAATCCGATCAACACCGGTCTCTTCCGCCCCGCATCGAAAGCTGCGGCGAAAAAGAAAACGGGGCTCACGAACTTCACGGTGCTCTTCGTCAGCAAACTTTCTTCGGAAAAGAAA
>JBGPNL010000048.1:0-7374 GCA_041487555.1 Minisyncoccia bacterium
CACGCCCTTGCGCTCCCCGCCACCGCGACACCGCTTCCTGTTACCTCGATCACGTACTCATCGGGTACGTAGTTAGTCTCGCGAACAAGCAACTTGAGATTTGCTTGCAAGCACAAAACCCCCGCTTCGGCGGGGGTTTTGGTTTTCTTGAAACCATTCCGGATTCGGCTACAGCCACTGCGCTATGCTATAGCATAGCGCGAGTAAGTTTTATTCAAAGCAAAACCGTCCGGATTGGTATGTTGCCCCAGTTTCAAGTTATAATAGGCCTATGATTTCCAAGGAAAATAATTACGCATTCATCGACAGCCAAAACGTGAATCTGAGCATCAAAGAACTCGGCTGGAGCCTGGATTTCAAAAAATTCAGGGTGTACCTGCACGAAAAATACGGCGTAACGAAGGCCTATCTTTTTATCGGCTACGTTCCGGAAAACCAGGATTCGAAATATCCGGCGCTTCTTAAAAAGACGGCAAAAGAAAAATTATTGTCCATGAACGACCTCGCGGAGAAGCTGAAATATGCAAGTAATCGTGCCGTAAAATGAAAAGGCACCGCAGGGGGACGGAACCCCAAGCAGTGCCTTTTCGTGGTGATTATGCCTTAAGTATACACCAATCCATCGTGAAAAGTCAATGAGCTGTGGATAACGCTTGATACATATATCTTAGCTATGCTCCCTCGGACACTCCTAAAATCCATCAAGTTTCTTATTTTTACGACTGTTATCGGCACGCCGCTTTTCTATTTCAAATGGAGCGTATATCCTTACACGCTCACGAAGCAGCTTTTTTTTCAGTCGGTTATTGAATTACTGTTTGTCCTTTGGCTTGCGCTTGCGGTGCAGGACAAGAAGTATCGGCCAAGGTGGACGCCGTTCACTATTGGACTCACGGTTTTTCTTTTGTTTCTCACGTTTGCAGCGCTCTTCGGCGTTGACCCTGTGCGCAGTTTTTGGTCTACCTACGAGCGGGCGATAGGCGTGGTGGCGGTCTATCATCTCTCGGCGCTTGCGCTCGTGCTTTCCTCCCTCGGGCGGGAATTGCCATGGCGGAAAATATTTTATGCATCACTTGGGACTTCTTTCGTGCTGAGCGTGATCGCCTGGATGCAGCTTTATAACGATAGCCTTCTCTTGCTGAGCGAAAGTGCGGGTGGCCGCCCGGGCTCGACATTCGGGAACCCCTCTTTTCTCGCGGACTATTTGCTTTTCAATATTTTTATAGGCACCTATCTTATTTTTGACTACTGGAGGGCGAAAGAAGACCGCGGTATTTTAAGCGAAGCGGGAAAACCCGCTTTCGGCGGAACCCGCCCTTCGCCCTACGAACTTGTTTTTCTTTTTGTTGTACTCGCGGCGAACTTGAGCGCGCTCTTTATCGCGCAGACGCGCGGCGCCATTATCGGATTGGGAGTCGGGGCGTTCATTTTACTTCTATTCTTTGCCGTGAGGCCGCCAAAACTTAGCGTCAGGACGCTGAGCTCCCGTGCGTTCTATGCGGGGATTGCCGCAGCTATCGTGCTTTTCGGAGGGATATTCTGGTTTACGCGCGGGAGCGCCGTATGGAGCAAGGTGCCGGGGCTCAGCCGTTTCAAGGATATTTCCTCGATACTTACGACCGATGAGTTTATACCGCGTCGCGCGGCTTTGGCCGCCGCCTGGCAGGGATTCCTTGAAAAGCCAATCCTTGGCTGGGGGTCGGAGAATTTCAATATCGTGTTCAACGCGCACTATGACCCGAAAACGCTTGAATCTTCCTACGGCGAAACGCGTTTTGATAAGCCGCACAACTTCGTGATGGAATCTTTGGTTTCGGGAGGGATCTTGCTCGCGCTCGCATATTTTACGCTCTTCGGACTTTTTGTTTTCGAGAGCGTGCGGCTCAGGGACCGGTTGTGGGCGGGGATCGCGATTGCCGCCATTATCGCATACGCGACGAGCGATTTCTTTTTATTTGAAACGATCGGTGGCCTGCCTATGCTCTATCTGCTTTTTGGATTCGTTGACGGGATATATAGAAGCGAAAAAGCGATGCAAGTTCGCCCGGAGAACAAAAAACAGCACCAAGCGTCGCCGCGCGCCCAGTCCGATCTTCTCCGCGTCTATGCGCCCTGGGGATTTCTTGCGATCGGATGTATCGGCGTTTATTTCGTGAATATTCTAAGCTTCAAAGCGTCCTACAACCAATGGCTTGGGTTTGATGCAATTCTCCACGGGCAGCAAAAAGCGGCGATGGATGATTTCCGCGCTGCGGCTTCGACCGCGAGCCCCTACAAATGGAATTTTGAGCGTGACTTTGCCGCTGAGGCCGCACAGATCTATTTTTACAATCCAGGATTTCTTTCGAATCAGGATGTGCTTGACGGCGTGGCTGCAATGGAGGCCGCGCGCGATGCGCACCCCCTGGATGCTTATAACCACTACGCGCTCATCGATATCTATAACCAGGTCTCGGCGCTCGACGTAAAAAAATATACTTCGGAAGCGGAACACGAGGCGCAGGTCGCGCTGGAATTGAGCCCGAACCGGCAGGAAATATTATTCTCGCTCGCAAAAACAAAATCCATCGAGGGCGATAACCATGCCGCGCTCGGCGTTCTGAAGCAGGCACTCGATCTTGACCCCAAAGTTCCCGAGTCGCATTTTTATTACGGCTTGCTCGCGTTCGCGACGGGCGATTCGAATCTCGGGTATCAAGAAGTCGAGGCCTCGATACAGATGGGGCGGAAGTGGAAAACCTATTATGAGCCTCGCACGGTCGCAAACTTCTTTGCCGATTCCGGCCACCTCGCAGAAGCCATAGGGCTTTATAAAGACGCGCTCGTGATGGAGCCGGAGGATGCGGAAACCGAGATCAAATTGGGTATGGCGTATTATGCTGAGGGCGATATGGGGAATGCCCGGCAATATCTTAGCGATGCCGCGAAGAAATTCGACTTTACAAAGAGCCCTTCATATGGCGAATTTAAGCCGATACTCGACAGGCTGGGTATTGAATAGCCCATTGTGCCCGTATTTGCTATACTTATACGTAAAGAACTCAAAGGTCGAAGAAGAAATTATTGATACAAACATCAATGAACAAAGCAGGATTAGTAGAGTCCGTAATGAAGGCAGCCGGATTCGAGACGAAAGTTCACGCGGAAAAGGCTGTTGAAGCGGTCTTTGATACGATTGTAAAGACCTTGGCTCGTGGCGAAGAAGTCGCCATCACGGGCTTCGGCACCTTCCGGGTTGTAAAGCGGGCCGCTCGTCAGGGCAGGAATCCGAAGACCGGAGAAACCATCCAGATCAAGGCCTCCACGAAGCCCAAATTCCGGGCGGGCAAGCTTCTCAAAGAAGCGGTACTCTAGTCAGTCAAAAAGGATCCTTTTGGACTGAAAATCAAAAAACCGCCTTCGGCGGTTTTTTGATTCATCGGCATGGGTGTTAATGAGGCACCACTTTTTTTAGCGCTTCGCTCAGATCGAAAAAATTTTGATAGGTTTTCGAGAGCGCTTCGAGGGAAGATTTCATTAAATTGAGGGAGATGTCGGGGTCGTCGATCAATTTGAGGCTCATGGTCGCCCGCTGGTTCAGATCGAGCGCATTTTTAAAATTTCCCTGCGCGTCTTTCCACGGAGTTTGCATGTCCTCGTTATCGATGATACTCAAGAGTCCCATCGCGTGATTTACCTGATTCATCCTGTTTTGCGCCGTTTGCATGAGCGTCTGATCGTGCGACCAGACGACAAGGTTTTGCCCCTGCTTTACGAGCGGCTGGTAATTGCCTTCGCGCCAGCTTTTGAGGTTTGCGGCGAAATCACGGCTGCCCTGCAGGCCGAGATCATTTACGCCCGGTTTTTGTGATTCGTAATAGCTCACCGCATTCGCCGCCTGGGTGATCACTCTCTGCTGCAACCGTTGTACATCGGGATCATTGATCGAGATGCCATTAATATTTGATTCGAGTATTTTTGCCTCTTTAATGGTGCAGTCGAGGGTCGTGCTGAGAAGACCTTTGCGAATAGCAAGTTCTGCGCGGATCCTCCCGGTGTAATCGATGGCGGTAGCACCCTGAATCGCATCGAGCTTCTTGATATCCGCTTTATTGAGGCTGCAGGCCGGAGGATTCGAGGCGGCCAGAGCCGTTCCCGCCCCTGCGAGGACAAGAAAAACGATGCCCGTTATGATGATTCGTTTATGGGTCATACGATGAGCGATAACGGAGGATTATTGCGAAAGCTTGTCGAGCGCTTCGTCGATGGATACGGCGGAGGTCGCATTATCCTGCAAAGCGGGGGCGGTTACGGCGCTCGTTTCCTGTTTCGGCGCGGGTGCCGGGGCCGGGGTTATAGCCGGAGTTGATTCACCGGACTTTGCCGGCGCGAGAGCCGCTTCGCCGTAGTTCAAGTTGGCGAGCTGGATCTGTATATCAATTGCCTGCGCTTCCGCCTTCAGGCCTACCGGGTCAAGGTTTGCGATCTGGAGCGGAGAGAACATCCTCCATGCCGAAAATCCACCGACGATCATAAAGATCAAGAGTCCGGCGAGGGCGACCGAAGCCGCGAGCTGCACGTTCTTGAGGAATATGTCCGCCAAGCTTACGCGCGCCGTATGCTTTGCGCTCAAAATAAGCGAGCGGGATTTCCGGGTGTATTCCCTGTCCGCTTCTATATATTTAAATTGTTTGAGTAATTCGTTGAGGTTCATTGTCTTGAACTGTTTCCCAATATGTTTTTTAACTCCTTCATGGCGCGATGCTGTAACACTTTGACTGCGCCCTCGCTTTTTTCGACTGATTCGGCCGTTTCTTTGACCGACATATCTTCGATGAAGCGCATGACGAGAATGTCCTGATATTCCGGCTTCAGCTCCTGTATCGCGTCTTTTACGCGTTCGATCTCCATTTTGTCCGCGAGATCGAGTTGGATTGAAGCAGGAATGGCAAAATATTCCGGATCGATCTTATCGATGCTTGTTTCGCCCTTCGCCGCTCGGTAGAAATCGGTGATCTGATTCCGTGCGATCTTATAGAGCCAGCTCGAAAAGGGGAATCCCATATCCTTATAGGATTCGATGTTTAGCCATGCATTCTTGAACACTTCGTGGGTCAGGTCCTCGGCTTCCTCACGCCGGCCTACCTTGATTAGCACAAACCGATAGATTCTCGGTTGGTAATAATCATAGAGAGAACCGAAAGCCGAGGCCTTCCCCTTGATGGCACGTTCTATTAACTTTTGCTCGCCATCTAACATAGAAAACGTGTGAATTGAGTTTTAGTTACACGACCGGGAAAGACCCCCCTTGAATCCTTTTATCGTACGTTTTTCGGGGGTTTTCGTCAAAGAAATTGACAAGGCGCGCCGGTGTCATAGGATTATTTCAGTTCGCGATTTATTATGCCGAGGCATCCGCATGACCACTCCGGCGCAAGCCCCGATTTCCTATTACGGAAGAATAGCTCATATATACAGATCGCATCATGGGATTCGCGTGCGATGCGCATTCACTAATTTTTCTTGGGCGGGGTTATCCTCTTTTTCACGCTCTGTACGTCCCTGCTTTGGGAGTTGCATGTCGTAAATATTGGCGTCGCCGCCTATCCGGTGCTGCGCGCTTCTTTTCGGCTTCCTGCTCGCGCCGAGGTCCATTCTCGACTGTTGCGAAAAACTTTTGAAAGGATAGTAAAAAACCGATCTCCGATTTTCTCCCGGAGATTTTTATTTTTTGGTCTGTCCGATGATCCACTTTTCTACTGCAACACCCAGGCTTCGGCTGCGAGCCGCTCATCTTTCCTCGGAGTAGTATCTGGCTACACCTTCGTCGAGCCTCGCGGCTCTCGCTCGAAGCTCCGGAGTTTCGTAACGAAAAAGGATCATCGGATGGACCCAGGTAATTAATTAAGAAAAATACTACGACAATACCCCGATCACGTGGATCGCTTCCTCTGCGGTCGTGACTCCGTTCATGATCTTCTCGATCGCCGATTCCCGCAAACTCATGATCGCTTTTTGTTTGAAAAAATCTCTGAGTTCTACGGCGCCGATGCCTTCAATGATGCGCGAACGGATATCTTCGTCGAAATAGGTGATCTCAAAAAGCCCGGTGCGTCCGAGGTAACCGCTCTTGTGGCACACATCGCAGCCCCGTCCTTTTTTGAGACCCGTCATCGAACCCGCTGGGATGCCGAGCGCTTTTTCTTCGAAATCGTTCAGGGTATAAGAGACCGAGCATGACTGGCAGATCTTTCGTGCAAGACGGGTGGATATTACGCCCGTCAAAGCATGGGCCACAACCGAACGTGGCACCCCCATTTCGATAAGCCTGATCACGAGGCCGGGAACATCGAATGTATGGAAGGTCGAAAAGATAAGAATGCCGGTCAAGGCCGCCTGGAAAACCATTTGCGCCGTGTCCGTGTCGCGGATTTCGCCGAGCATCACGATATCGGGGTCCTGGCGGATTACGGCGCGCATCGATCTCGCGAAATCGAGTCCGATGGCCTCGTCGATCTGTATCTGCCGGACATTCTCAAGGGGAAATTCCACGGGGTTCTCGAGCGTCATGATGTTCCGGGAAGATTTGTTGTAAGTGTTGATCATCGAATAGAGCAGCGTCGTTTTTCCGGAGCCCGTGGGGCCCGTGACAAGCACCAATCCGTAGGGGCTCGCGATGATCTTTTTTACGAGATCCAGCTGTATGGCGTTCATGCCCGAATCATCGATGCCTACGAGATCCTCGCCACGGTTTAAGATGCGGAGCGCCACTGCTTCGCCGAAGATCGCGGGGCTCGTTGAAACGCGGACGTTATAAATGGCGTTCTCGTGCGGAAATTCAAAGTGGCCGTCCTGCGGAAGGCGGTGCTCGGAAATGTCCATCTGCGCCATCACCTTGATGCGCGAGGTAATGCCGTCCTCTACTGCGACGTCGAGTTTTTGGATCGGATAAAGAATGCCGTCGATGCGCAGGCGGACATTCATGCCGTCACGCTCGCAATCAAGGTGGACGTCGCTTGCCTTCGAGGCGATCGCGGCGTGCAAAATTTCATCGACGATCTCCGGCGCGCTTTTTGTCTGGTAATCGATTTGTTTGCCCATTCCGTTAGAAGCAGATCGCGATTAGCGATCCGCAAGATTTATTTAGTTTTCTGGAACGACGATTCATTGTATGTTTGTGATTAATTGAGGCCCGTAAAGCGATAGCGGCTTTTAACGGGACCCATGTGATTATTATAGCAAGTTTGAAATTATCCGCTTTTGGTTCTCCGGGATGCCGACTTGAAAATTCTCTAAACTTACTTTAAGATTTCTTCTATGGCGGGTATCGTATAGCGGCTATTATGGAACCTTGCCAAGGTTCAGATACGGGTTCGACTCCCGTTACCCGCTCAC
>JBGPNL010000049.1:0-7206 GCA_041487555.1 Minisyncoccia bacterium
CTGAGCCCACCTGAGTAGGCGCGGCCTGCATCATTGTGTTCGGAGCTGCGCTATTCGAAACTGAAGCGCTCGGAGAATTAGTAGCGGTCGGGCTCGGAATTGTGGTCTGAGGGGGCGTAGCGGTTGGCGTGGGACAATCGATTGGTTTTGCGGCTGCAGAATCCAGATTATCGAATGTAAAGCACTTCGTAGCGGTAGCTCCTGCTTGCGCAGGCAGGCTTGCTGGCGTGGGAGCGGTTTGTGCCTGAGAAGCCGCGTTTGTTCCGGCGCTTGGAGCGGTGTTGGATTGGGTTGGCACTGCATTCATCATCGGCACGGGATAATAATCGTTTTCAGTTGCAACAATTTCTGTCGGCACGCTTGTTCCTGAAACGCTTTGGATTTTTAGGTTGTTAAACTGGACGATGTCGTCGTTTCCGGGGATGGGGACTGGATACGGTTGTGGCACCGGATAACCCGGCGAGACAATAATTCCGGGCTGCGCAACGCCAACGCCGCTTACCGCAGAACCGGCGCTCATCATGGTTGCCGATTGCGCATTCGCTCCGGCAATCGTTGCAATAAATACGGTGAAACAAACCAATGCATTTAATTTTTTCATGTTGTTATTTTATATAATACGGACTCTTTGCTATTATGTTACCATTTTCGCCTGTTTCTTGCTTCAATTAATATATAGATATGCATACACTTCGCACCAGGTTCAAAAAAGAGATTGTCGCCGAGTTTTTACCTTCGGTTCGGAAGTCGAACAAAGTAATCATTTTTTGCGATGGCATGCCAAGTTTGCCGAACAAGAGGCGGGTTATGGAATCTTTTGCGAAGAAAGGATATTGGTGCTTTCATCCGCGTTATCGCGGCACCTGGGAAAGCGGCGGCAAATTTCTAAAATTTTCTCCGGAAAAAGATGTTTTGGATATCATCGATCAGCTGCCGAAAGGTTTCGCTGACGCTTGGAGCGGAAAAAAATATCGCGTACCCTCGCCGGAAGTATATCTTGTGGGAACGAGTTTCGGAGGTGCCGCAGTCTTGCTGGCTTCGCGCGACAAGCGGGTAAAAAAAGTTATCGCTGTTTCTCCTCTCATTGATTGGCGAGCGCAGAGCAAAACCGAGCCGCTAAGCTTGCATATCCGACGTACGGAAAACGCTTTCGGCGAGGCGTACCGGCTCGTGCCTGGCGGGTGGAATAAATTAAAGACAGGAAAATTTTATAATCCGGCTATCCACGCGGATGAGATCGACGGCAAAAAAGCGTTTATCATTCATGCGAAAGACGATAAGGTGGTCCCGCTCGGCCCGACAGTGAAGTTCGCGCAAGCGATCGGTGCGAAGCTTTTACTCCTTAAAAAAGGCGGACACCTGTCACCATCAATAATTATGAAGCCGAGATCTTATAAAAAAGTTAAGAAGTTTTTAGGTAAATAAAAAGCTATCCCGTGAGATAGCTTGATGGCTTCAGTTTTCGATTGGAGGATCTTTTGGTGCGTCAGGCTGGCGCGTTCTTGCTCTGTTCGCCTCCCGTATTCTGCGGAAGGTGCCATTGCGCTTCATTTCGATCACCGCACAAACAAATGCCGCGGTAATTCCGGATATGAAATAAGCAACAATAGCTAAGAGAGCCGCTGTGTAGAAATATTGACCGCGAAGTATGGTCTGGACAAAGAAGATGATCGCGCTGGGTTTAGTGTAGAACCATCGAAGTTCATTGTCAAAAATATATGAAACCAGCATCGGAATCATGGGGCGTGTTGAGATTGGACTATTTTCTCTCAAGGCCATATTCTGAGAGCAATGAGTTTTGAAGGTCCTCCCCAGCCCGAAAATACCGGCGAAAGCATGCGCCATAAGCAGGACGTGCCTGAAGCAGGCGAGCGCAAAGAGCGTGAGCCGGGTTTTGACCTTGATTTTTACGTAACCGATCACAGCGCGGATAATGCCGATACTGGCAATCCGGAAAAGTTAAAGGAGCTTTACGAGGACATTAAAAAAGACGGAATTCAGTCGATGCGTTATGACTGGCGCTGGGGGAATATCGAGCCCAAGGCGGGATCATACAGCGAGGAGCATCTTGAGCGTTATGCGCAGGCGAAAGAAGTTATGGAAGAGGCGGGCCTTGAGGCGCCGACGATCATTCTCTCGAGCGTTCCCGGATGGGCGGTTGAGCTTTATAAAAAGGACAAAGAGAAATTTTTTGGTGCATATAAAAGTTATGCGGAGCGGGTAGCGGGTTCGCTTGAGAAAACAGAAGGGGCGAAAAAAGTGGAACGGGTACAGATATTAAATGAGTTGAATAGCCCGGTTTTTACACCAATCGCCGCTGAGGATGTGCCGAGATTGTGCGAGATCACGCGCGAAGCTTTTCGGGGATATAACGCCGACATAAAACTGGTTGCGTCCTTGAGCGTCGGGAACGTCGGAGAAACAGCAGCAAAGGCGGGCATCGGAACGCCGATCAAAGAATATTTGAGAAAAATGGAAGAAATGAAAGATGGCTTTGATGTGGTCGCACTCGATTATTATCCGGGGCTGTGGCATCTCGATGCGGAAGGGCCTTCCGAGAAAAATCCCAAAGGCTTTCTCCCGAAGGAAATCTTCAAGCAGATGGCGAAAAATACCGAATTCCTGAAGGAAATCTTTGAAGAGGTTGCTGCTTCCGGCAAGGAATATGAGTTGGGGGAAGTGGGTTCGCCATCAAAACTTCCTTGGGGCGGCGAGAAGTCGCAGCGTTATTTTTACGACGCATTTTTCCGTGCGTTCAAGCAGTTGCTTGTGGACCTTCGCTCGCGCGGCGTGAAGTTGCCTTCGCGCGTGGGTATGTACGAGGCGATCGACGAACCGCCCAAGAATGTGGTCGCAAAAATATTGAGCAAAACTCCATGGCCGGAGCATAATCTTGGCATGCGCCGGGCGGATGGTGAACGCAAGATGATATTGCAAGGGAACCGGCACGTTCCGGAAGGAGAAGAGAATAATACCCCGGCGCAACTCCGGAAGATCATCGATTACCTTCGTGCGCCGATGGAAAAAGCGGAGAAAGAAGAATGACCGCGGGTATTGCGACGGATAGCCCCGCCAAGTATCATTAGGTATTATTGGATTCCAAGAATATCAGCCCCTTAAAGCTCTATAAATCTATGAAACTATCAATCGGTATCGTAGGACTTCCGAACGTCGGCAAATCGACGCTTTTCAAGGCGATCACGAAGCAAGAAGTGAATATCGCGAATTATCCGTTCGCGACCATCGACCCGAATGTGGGCATTGTTTCCGTCCCCGACGAGCGACTGCAGAAGCTCACAAAGTTGAGTAATTCCAAGAAGACGATCCCGGCGGTCGTTGAATTTTACGACATTGCGGGGCTCGTGAAGGGCGCGAATAAGGGCGAGGGGCTTGGCAATCAATTCCTCTCGCACATCAAGGAAACACAGGCGATCGTGCTCGTGCTCCGCGTATTTGAGAACGCCGACATCATCCATGTCGAAAATTCAGTGGATCCCTTGCGCGATCTGGAAATCGTCAATACCGAATTGATCCTCAAAGACTTGGAAGTTGTTGAAAAACGTCATTCAAAAGCGGAAGGAGAAGCAAGGACGGGGGATAAAAAGGCGGTCAAGACCCTCGAAACGCTTAAGGCGGTGAAAACGGCGCTCAATGCCGGCAAACTCGTTCACGAATTTGCAAACGAAGAAGTGGTCCGCGAATTGAATCTTTTGACTGCAAAAAAGCAGATTTATTTATTGAACGGCGATGAATCCGACGTATCTGCGGAATTGAAAAACAAAATAAAAGAATTAAAAGGGGATTATGTTGTTGCTAATTTAGCAACAGTCGATACTGTTCCGGAGTTAATTAAAAAAGCGTACGAAGTTTTGGGCCTCATCAGCTTCTTTACGACAGGAGAGGATGAAACGCGTGCATGGACGATTGTCCGTGGAGCCAAAGCGCCGCAAGCATCGGGCGCAATACACACGGATTTCGAGGCGAAGTTCATCCGTGCCGAGGTGGTAAGTTGCGATAAACTCCTGGAGCTTGGCGGATGGAACGCGGCCAAGCAAAAAGGGCAAATTCGATTAGAAGGAAAAGAATACGAAGTGAAGGATGGCGATGTAATTGTAGTGCGACACGGTTAGCGTTTTCTAAATAAAAAGCCCCGACCGCATTTGCGATTGGGGCTTTTGATTGATCCCGAAAGATCAGAGATATTTACCGAAAAACATAGCCTGAACTTCGGGAGGGAGTTTCCTCGCGGCGTCGAGATAGCCTCGCGTGAATACATCCGGGGCCTTTCTGTCTTCCACGGAAGAACCGGCCTGGAATCGGCGGTCATTCACTTTTACCGATCCATTCGCCAGTTTTTCGATGTCGATTTGTTGTTGGACAGAGGTGGTAAAAGTGTCGGGATCTTTGCCCTGGAAAGGACTTCCTTCGTCAAGAGAAATGCGATTTTCGCGGGCGACGATCGTTAGGCCACGCATATCATCCCGAACGTTCACATAGCAATCCTCTGCCTTATCGAAGAAATAAAGGCGATAGGTTGCGGAAAAACCGGCGAGTGTTTTTTCTTTCTTCCACTCAAATTGTCCGGCCTTGTCCTGAGCAAAAGCCGTTCCGGCAATCGTTACAAACATCAGCAACAACACTGCGAGGCATGCAAATTTCGATTTCATTACTGTTTCCTCCAAGTTTTCGATCTACTTGCAACTGGGCTTATTGTACTAGATAACAGTTTATTTGTCAAACTGATTCTTAAAACAAAAAAGTCAAAAGCTGGTCAAAAATAGCCAGCTTTTTTTCTTTGGGGAAAAGTGTATGATTTCACATAGAATCTTTGAACGAATACGAGGTGGATAATGATCACATTGACGTCCAAGGCGATTCTAAAAGTGAAGGAAATTATGAAGATGCAGGATCCGGTTCCCGGCGGGCTTCGCATCGCTGTTATCGGAGGCGGCTGCTCCGGATTCAGCTATCACATGGCATTCGTCGGGCAACAAGAAACCGACGCGCGTAAGGCGAGGGCGAATGAGAAGGGAGAAGAAGCGCTGCCGAGAGATATCGATGATATTCAGGATTTCGATGGTCTTTCCGTGTTCGTTGATCAGATGAGCGCGATGTATCTCGACGGCGTTACGCTCGATTGGGAAGAAATGGCGGTCGGCGGCGAACTCAAAGCCGGATTCAAATTCAACAATCCGAACGTCAAGGCGCAGTGCGGCTGCGGCAGTTCGTTTACGGTGTAAAAACAGCTTTTAGCTTTTAGGTGTTAGGTTTTAGGAAAGACATTCACCGCTCCGAAAATCGGGGCGGTTTTTTATATTAGTCATTCTGAGGCTTGCCGAAGAATCTCATATGCATTTACCGTAGGAGATCCTTCGCGGAGCTCAGGATGACAACCGGATTTTGCTTTTCCCAAACTAAGCTCCGGCTAGTTATGACCTTTTCTCTATCGCCGACCCCAGTGTTTCATCGTCCGCGAACTCGATTTCACCGCCCGTTGGAAGACCTCTTCCCAGGCGGCTTATTTTTTTAGATAAATCACCTAGTTCTTTCGTTAAGATCGAGGCGTGGAAATCGCCGACGCTCGTCGGATTAAAGGCGAGTATAATTTCTTCCGCCTTGCCGTTCAATTCTTTTTGTATAAAACTCTTGAGATTTTGCAGTCTCAGTTTCTGCCAATCTTCGAGGAGGCCGGTTTTGGGTATCGGCCCGAGTATCAGATAGCGGCCGGTGAATCGGCCGGTATTTTCGAGCGAGATAAGATCGGTTTCTTTTTCAACTACGGCAATGATATCTTTCCGGCGCGCCGGATTTCTGCAGATATCGCAAAGATTGTCTTTGTTTTGATGAATAAAAAAACAGCGTTCGCAGACTTTGATATTCCGGAGTTCGTCCACGGCTTGCGCGAGATTTCGTATCGGCTGCTCGCCGAGGCCTATCAGATGAAACGCGAGCCGTTGTGCTTGCCGCGGGCCCACGCCCGGAAGTTCGGCGAGTTCACGGGCAAGTTTTCGGATTGCTTCGGGAAGTTTCGTGGTCATGCTCTATGGTTTCTATATAAATATATTATACACCGACGCCTTTTTGTCATCCTCGCGCAGGCGAGGATCCATGCCTTCTAAATAAGTTTGGGAGCGTAGATTCCCGCCTTGTCTACTCCGCCGAAGCGTCGGCTGCGAAGGCCGGGCGCGGGAATGACAAAAATTAATTATATCATTAAAACGCATTCTCGATTTCCGCCGGTTCGTTATAGCGCTTCTCGATGCTCTTGAAACTCGCGTGTTCCTGGTCGAAGCTCAGTTCCACTTCGCCGATGGGGCCGTTGCGGTGCTTTGCGATCATGATCTGGGTTACGTTATTCGCCGTATCGGCCGTGTTCATATCGCTTTGATCCTTATCTTTTCGGTAAATAAAGAGTACGACGTCCGCGTCCTGTTCGATGGAGCCGGAATCGCGCAAATCCGAGAGGCGGGGCATTTTATGGTCGCGCTGTTCCACGCCTCGAGAGAGCTGTGAAAGGGCGAGCACCGGCACTTTAAGTTGCTTTGCAAGGAGTTTTAAGCCGCGCGAGATCTCCGTGATCTGGGTCACCATGTTATCGGAACGCGTACGTGCATGAATAAGTTGTAGGTAGTCGACAATAATAAGATCAAGGCCGTGTTCCAATTGCATGCGCTGCGCCATCGATTGCATTTCGATCACGGAGAGCGACGCGGAGTCGTCGATGAATAGTTTTGCTTTTGAAAGATTGTCGAGCGCGTTCCGGATCATCGCGAATTCCGTGTCTCCGTGGATGCGGCCCGTGAGAATATGCCACAAGGGCACCCGAGATTCGGCGGAGATGATGCGGTCGATGACCTGCTCGCGGGACATCTCAAGTGAGAAGACGCCGACCGTATATCCCGCAAGCGATGCGTTCCGCGCAATATCCAGGGCGAGCGAAGTTTTACCGGATGAAGGCCGCGCTCCCAAAATGACGAGGTCGGATTTCTGGAGCCCCGAGAGTTTGTTGTCGAGTGCCGCAAATCCCGTCGGCACGCCGCGCAGTTTGTCGCCGCCGTCCGCGAGCTTCGCCATGCGGTCGTAGGCACCCGCGAGATGCTCTTTGATCGGCAGCAAATTCTGCGGCGTCGATTTCTGCGCGATATCGAAGATCTTTTTTTCGACGAGCGGCATCAAGTCTTCGAACTCTTTTGCGGAATCAAATGC